>JAZNKZ010000074.1:0-24729 GCA_045578815.1 Paludibacteraceae bacterium | reverse complement strand
TCTTCGTGACGGACTTACCATAATTAGGAAGAAATACTCTACCAATAATTAGTGATTAGTTAGTGATTAGTTAGTGATTTGTTAGATATTGCTTAGTTATTAAAATTGTCATACGTATGGGTTACACCAATGTAAGACATGTTCTGATGTGAGAAATTGGTAGTAAAAAGAATGTGAATAAAATATAAATTTCATAATCCACTTGTTTGTTTCGTATTTTTTTGTTACCTTTGCACCCAAATTGCCGTGAATGGCAATGTGAAACTGTATTGAACAATTTTGAACGCGCCATAGGCGCATTGAACAATAACGTTTTTTTTATGAAAAGATTCAAACTGTGGAACGCGGTTTGCGGTTGGCTCGTGTTTGCTATTGCCGCTGCAACCTACCTTTTGACAATGGAGCCTACAGCCTCTTTTTGGGATTGTGGCGAGTTTATTGTAAGTGCTCATAAATTAGATGTGGGACACCCACCTGGGGCACCTTTCTTCATGCTTCTTGGGCATTTCTTCTCACTCTTTGCAAGTGACAATTCACAAGTGGCAATGTGTGTAAATGCATTATCTGCAATTGCTTCGGCATTAACAATCCTATTCTTGTTCTGGACAATAACTGCACTGGGACGCAAGTTAGTACAACCTACTACCATTGCCAAAGGAATCGCTCTGCTGGGTGCTGGCGCTGTCGGTGCGCTCGCATACACTTTTTCTGACACCTTCTGGTTCTCTGCCGTAGAAGGCGAAGTATATGCCTTGTCATCGCTTTTCACGGCTGTTGTCTTTTGGCTAATCCTCAAGTGGGATGAACATGCTGACGAAGAAGGATCAGATAAGTGGCTGATTCTCATAGCTTATCTAATGGGATTAAGTATCGGTGTGCACTTGCTCAACCTGCTTACTATTCCTGCAATTGTATTGGTGTACTACTTCCGTCGTCACACATTCTCATGGGGTGGGGTATGTCTTGCATTTGCTGTCTCAGTTGCTATTCTTGCGGCTATTCTTTATGGAATCATCCCTGGAGTTCCTACCATTGCTGGATGGTTTGAGTTGCTCTTTACCAATGTTTTAGGATGTCCATTTAACACGGGGCTGACTGTATATCTCCTAATGCTTGCTCTTGCTTTGCTGTGGACGATCTGCGAAAGTTACTGTGTCATTCAGAAAGAAACTTCTCCCAACGTACGCACAATCATTTCTTTTGTTCTTGCGATGGTCTTGGCTGGAGTGCCATTTATCAAGGAGAGTATCGTAATAGGTGTTTTATTAACCATCGTTTTGCTAGTCCTTCTTCTTGTTATGCGCAAAAATATCTCAGCTCGTTGGTTGAATACGATTGCAATGATGGTTGCTGTAGTAATCATCGGATACGGCAGTTATGCAGCTATTGTTATTCGATCATCTGCGGATACTCCAATGGATCAGAACTCGCCAGACAATGTGTTCTCTCTCAAGTACTACCTCAATCGTGAACAGTATGGAGATACTCCTCTATTCTACGGACAAACATACAATGCGCCTGTAAAATTGGATATTCAAGGTAATATGTGTGTACCAGTACAAAAGCAAGGTAGTGCACAATATGCTCCCGCTCCTCAGAAGGATGGTGAAAATGACCGTTATGTTGTTACTGGCTACAAGACATCATACGAATACATGGATGAGTTCAAAATGCTCTTCCCTCGTATGCACTCTCAACAGCCATCACATATTCAAGCATATAAAGACTGGGCTAACGTTAAAGGAAAGAAAATTAAATATGAGTATTGTGGGCAAAATAAAACGGAATATTGTCCTACATTCTTTGAAAATATAAAGTTTTTCTTTAAATACCAAGTCAATTTCATGTATTGGCGGTATTTCATGTGGAATTTCTCTGGTCGTCAAAACGACTTACAATCATATGGTGACATCACAAAAGGTAACTGGATTACAGGTATTCCATTTATTGATAATCGTATGCTAGGCGACCAAGATCAGTTACCAACGGAACTACGTGAAAATAAGGGACATAATGTCTATTATATGCTTCCTCTCTTACTTGGACTGATTGGTATTATTTGCCAATTCTGTTACAATGGCAAGAATAAAGAGGGATTCCGTTCATTTACTATCACATTCCTTTTGTTCTTCCTAACTGGTCTAGCGATTGTTGTTTACCTCAATCAAACACCATATCAGCCACGTGAACGTGACTACGCTTATGCTGGATCATTCTATGCATTCTGCATTTGGATAGGTTTAGGCGCTATGGGCATCGCAAACTTACTCAGTAACGGGGTTAAGAAAGAGAAGGCGCGAGTAGCCATCGCTTCAATTGCTGTTTTGGTAACATTATTGATACCAGCGCAAATGGCTTCACAAAACTGGGATGACCATGATCGCTCAAATCGTTATGCCGCACGTGATTTTGGTGCTAACTACCTCAAGTCTTGTGACAAAGAGGCAATTATCTTCTGCAATGGCGACAACGATACCTTCCCTCTTTGGTATAATATTGAGGTGGAAGAAGAGCGCAACGATGTACGCGCTTGTAATCTCTCTTACCTGCAAACCGATTGGTATATTAGCCAAATGAAGCGTCCATACTACAATTCACCTGCATTGCCAATTTCGTGGGAGTACAAAGACTTTATGCCAGGTAAAAACGAGGTGGTATGGGTGGAAAATCGTCTCAATGCACCGCTCGAAGTCAAGAAAGCATTCCAGTTCTTGCATTCCACCATACTCACATCACGTGCATACGAAGAGGGATATATCCCTAGCGACCAACTTTATGTGCTATCTCCTGATAGCCAGAAAATTATGTTCAAAAAAGCACGCCGCTTTACACGCTCAGAGTTGATGGTCATGGAGATGCTATCAACCAATGAATGGAAGAGACCTATCTATTTTGCTGTCACTATTGGAGAGGATTACCACCTCGGCCTAAATCCATATTTGGAACTCACAGGTATGGCATATCGTATTACACCAGAGCGTAGTCAAGATGGAAGACCACGTGTTAATACGGAGGTGATGTATGACAATATGTTACATCAATTCAAATATGGTAATATGAATGTACCTGGTATTTATATTGATGAGAATACTATGCGTATGTGTCGAACTCATCGTATGATGTTTATGGAACTCATAGACGCTCTCTACAACGAGGGAAAGTATGATAAGTGTCTCGAGGTATTGGATTTTGCTGAGGCAATGTTGCCTGGCTATAATATCCCATACGACTATACTTCTGCATCTATGGCTGCCTTCTATTATAGATTAGGCGAGATGGACAAGGCGAATGCAATCATGACAAAGGTTGCTGACAATTGTGCTGAGTATATGGCATGGGGGGCTTCGCTCTCTAAGGAGCTTCGATCTTCAGCTCAATCCACTTTGCAGCATCAGATGGCTATCTTTGGATATGTGCTTCAAAACCTTGAGCGTTACCAGCAAAAAGAACTTTTTAATCAATATTACGATATCTACATGCAATATGCTTCAGTACTATAATATTCCTGTTCTGTTGCTAACGGGCTATCTTGGCAGTGGCAAGACTACTCTTCTCAATCGTATCCTCTCCAATAGGAAGGGGATACGATTTGCTGTGATAGTCAATGATATAGGTGAGGTAAATATTGATGCAGAACTCATACAAAAGGGTGGTGTTGTTGCACAGCAAGACGACAACCTTGTCGCTCTGCAGAATGGTTGTATCTGTTGCTCACTCAAGATGGATCTTGTTGAGCAACTACGCGACCTCTGTGCAGCAAACACTTTCGATTATATTGTAATCGAGGCATCGGGTATCTGTGAACCTGCACCTATCGCACAAACAATTTGTTCGTACAATAGCCTTATCGCCTCATCGCCTAATAGCCTTTCGCCTAAATTAGATGCGATTGTAACTGTCGTGGATGCTCTCCGTTTGCGTGATGAGTTTATGGAGCAATTATCTAGAGTCGGAAGTTGTGATTCAGAACATGGAAATCGGGATGCCGAATTTGGAAGCGACGACCTCGCATCGCTTGTTATCGAGCAAATCGAATTTTGTAATCTTATATTATTAAATAAGGTGTCAGAAGTGACTGATATGGAGCGGAACCATATCAGGGCTATTCTGCGTAGCATTCAGCCAAAGGCTAAAATCATTGATTGCGATTATTGCGATGTGCCTTTTAATGAGATTCTGGATACCGAACTTTTTGATTTTGAAGAGGTAGCAACCTCTGCCGCTTGGATTCAAGGCGTTGAAGGCGACGTAGAAGAAGAGCACGAGCATCATCACCACGATGAGCATGAGCACGAGCACCATCACCACCATGAGTGTGATAATCCGCATTGCCATTGTCATGACCACAATCACGAGTGTGATAATCCACACTGCCATTGCCATAACCACGGCGATGAGTATGGAATTTCTACTTTTGTCTATTATCGACGTCGTCCCTTTGATCTCAACCGCTTCGACGAATTCGTCGCACGTCATTGGGATAAGGGAATCATACGCTGCAAAGGAATGTGTTATTTCAATGATGAGTACGATATGTGCTATCTCTTTGAGCAAGCAGGCAAGCAGTTCAACCTCAAGCAGGCTGGGATTTTCTATGCCACTATGCCTAAAAAAGAACTAATGCAAATGATGGCTACTGACCCAATGTTGCAACGTGATTGGGATGAACACTATGGTGATCGCATGCAAAAACTTGTTTTTATTGGACAAAACATTGATCAGGATGCCTTATCAAAAGCATTAGATAGGTGCTTAGTTTAAATAGTAAAAAGTGTCAATAGATTTTGCATAGAATAGAAAAAAGCCGTCTCACGACGGCTTTTTTTCCACGGTATTAGTCTGTTTGATTTTTTAAGGTACAAAAAAGATTGTGTCAATTCTTAAATCCGCTGCAAAGGTACTGCTTTTTTCTTATCCCCGCAAGAGTTGTTTATATGTTATGCAACACGTTTTTTGCGAAAAATGCTTAAATGTGTTGTAGAACATACGTTTTCGGAGCGTCTGGCTAGTATCTTTTCAATTCAATCACCTCTAAATCGCGAATTTCTTTCCCTTCAATCACAAATCTAAGCAACGTCTGTACGGTCTGCCATCCTTGTTTGCCTGCTGCTCCAGGATTCATGGTCAGCATTTGCCATGTGGGGTCGTATTGCACTTTCAGAATATGGCTATGACCACATACAAATAATTGCGGTGTCTCTTTCTTAAACATTGGCAACAGCCATGGATTGTATTTCCCAGGATAACCGCCAATATGTGTCATCATCACATTCACCTCTTCCACACGAAAGCGGTAGAACTCGCTGAGCGAATACCTTACATCTCCACTATCCATATTGCCATACACCGCACGAGTAGGTTTGAATTCACGCAAATGCTGTAGCACCATTGCATTACCTATATCACCTGCATGCCATATCTCATCCACTTCTGCGAAATGTTCCAATACTCGCGGATCAAGATAGCCGTGTGTGTCGCTCAATAACCCAATCTTTGTCATCGCTTGCTGATTCTATCAGAAACAATAATGCTGATAATGATAGACGCTATGGCTACACTCAAAAAGAATAACACATCCCTCAAATCTACCACACCACGCGAAATACTACTATAGTGGTCTTGCAGCGTCACCCAATACAATACAAAGCAGCTAACTGCACCCAAGATAAATGCCACTAGTTGGCTGCGTGTCACTGTACTGCAAAGCATGCCAATGCCTATGAACGATGCGCTCAAGAACACCAATCCCATCATTGAACCAATGAATTGCCCCCCATCTATATTGCCAATAGGTTCAGCCATATAGAAGACAAGGAAATAGTGTACAATACATGGCAATAGTGCAAGCACTGTAAGCACGAAAGATGCCATGTACTTACCCACTACGATACGCCAAAGTGGAATAGGCTGTGCGCGGAGGAGTAGCCATGTACCACTTTGTCGCTCTTCGGCGAATAGTCGCATGGTCAATGCGGGACATACGAGCATGAGTAACCATGGACTGATTTGGAAGAGTCCATCCACTTGTGCATAACCTGATTCGATGACGTTCCATTGCCCAGGTATTACCCATAGGAATAGACTAACTGCCAACAGAAACAACCCAATCACGATGTACGCAATAGGTGTTGAAAAGTAATATGAGAGCTCTTTTTTAAACATTTGCTACTACTTTATTGATTCTGCCTGCAAAAGTACTACTTTTTTTCGAGATATGCAAGAGAGTGTGTTTTTTTGAAAACTTTTCGCATGATGACGATTGTGCCAAAGCTACTGCAAGTTGACTGCGGGCTAGGCGACCACTTCGCGACCACTAGTGCCTATTATTGCCTATTTGTGACCTATCTATGGAAAAAAATAGGTTGTAAGAAATGGTATATAATACGCGGGAAGTGCAGTGTTTACTAAACTTCCCGCGTGAGTGTTGAATTAACAAAAGAAGAATAAATGCGTTTGTATTACATAATTATTACTTTAAGTTACTTGGAATAATCGGGGTTGCTCCTTCTTGCGTACAAACAAAAGCAGATACATTAACGGCTATACGATGTGCTTCGTGAATTGTTTTTCCTTTAAGCATAGAAGCAATGAAGGAAGCCGTGAAACTATCTCCTGCGCCTACAGTATCAACTACCTCAATGTCGTTAGTGGACAAATAAGACATTTCGTCTTGAGTAAAAATATAACTACCTTTATCACCACATGTCAAAATAAGCATATCTAATTGATAGTCACGCATAATTAGTCGACAAGTGTTTTCTTGCGTTATATCAATATACCCAAACATACGCTGTATAATCAACAATTCATCATCATTTATTTTCAGTACATTGGCTTTTTGTAGCGAAGTTTTGATGACTTCTTTGGAATACCAATTTTGTCTTAAATTAATGTCAAATATACGGAGTGCATCAGATGGCATTGCATCTAAGAAAGCGAGAATAGAATTTCTGCTTGTTTCTGAGCGTTGCGCTAGCGAGCCAAAACATACTGCTTTGGTATTAGCAGCTATTTCCTTTAGTTGTTCCGTATTAGGTATGTAATCCCATGCTCTTTCTGTGAGAATATCATATCTTGGCTTACCGTCAACTTCCTTAACATTAACGACTCCTGTTGGCAGATTCAGACGTTCAAGCATATAAGGCACATTCTTTTTTCTGACGTCTGCTTCCAAGTTTTGTCCTAGTTTATCATTTCCAATAGCCGATATAACAACGCTGTTGAGACCAAACTGATTAATATGGTAGGCAAAATTGAAAGGCGCACCACCAAGCACGTAATCATCTTTGTCCTCAAAATGATCCCAAAGAACTTCTCCAATACCTACAATATAATTATCCATAAGAATAAAGATTTAAGGGTACTACTTTTGTATTTCATCAATCATTGTTAGAAGTAATATATAAGCATCATACATTTCTTCTAAGACAGAATACTCGTAAACAGAATGTTCATTATGTTGTCCAGAAAACAAGCTCATTCCTCCTGGTAATCCCTTAGTACTAAGCATAGCAGCAGTTGTTCCTGCTCTCAAATCTTCAAAATCAAGTTCCATTTGGCAACGAGTTGCAGCAGCTTTAATCAATGGTATAGATTGTGGATGCATCGTGTATTCTACATTTGCATACTGCAAACCCTCGTTCATGATTTCAACTTTGACATAAGGAAAAGATTCACGAACATATTGGAGATTTTCCCTTAAAATGCGATTAAATTCATCTCCCTCTCTTTGATCGAAATAGCGTATTCTAGTTTCAATGCTATAACTAACTTTATCGGATAATTGCTCTAACTGATATGCTTGTATGTATCCTTGCTTTCCTTCTGTATTCTCTGGACGATACTGAAGTGGCATTCGAGCAATGTATGTAGATACTGCAGCTAAAGCATCTGCGAGATGTAATTCTTTGGCAGCAGCTGGATGTACATCATTTCCAATAAAACGAACTTTCAATCCCTCAGCAGTAAAATTAGATACAGCCACTTTTTGTCCGCCATCTAAATCTACATCAATCAAAATGTCAGGATTGAAATAAGTTGTATCTATTTTTAAAGCTGCCAAACCTACATCTTCATTTGGGCAGAATACAAATTGTAGTGGACCATGTTTGAAGCCTTTTTTCTGAACAGTTTCTATGATTGACATCAAAATAGCACAACCATTCTTATCATCTCCACCTAAAATAGTTGTTCCGTCTGTATGAATAAGTGTCTTACCAATCAAACTATTCAAATCGGCACCTTGAGGAGCACTTGGGTCAATGATTCCATTCCCTAAATTGATAATACCTCCTTCATATTTTAACACCGTAGGCTTGATTCCCTTACTTGGGGTTTCTGGAGTTATGTCCATATGACAAACGACACCAATAGTAGGGACTTGTTTCTTTACATTAGAAGGAATATTTACATATACATATCCCCATTGAGAGAGGGTTACATCTGCATGGAGTTTTTTAGCATCAGCAGCTAAGCGTTCTCCCATTTCTTTTTGTCCATCTGTCATAGGGTACTCATCCGCAGTAGGATAAAATGATGCACTCTCAATAGCAACATAGTCTAAGAAACGATTCAGCATTGCTGTTTCTGAAATAGCATAGCGCTTCACTTGTTGTGTTTTCGCGGCAGTTGCTCCGTAAGAATAGATACTGCATGCAAACACTAGGAATAAAATACTCTTCTTCATATGATTAGATTTTTTTGCCTACTCTTCTGCGGATTTTCGGCACACTCCGTTTCTATATAGCATATATTACCATGCCCAAGGCAGATAATAACCAAAGGTGAGCATAAACTGGTGGCTGTGACCAGGCAAATTATCCTTTTTATATATCTTATTCAGTCCGAAATCTCCACCGAGAGAGACATATAAATCCCAGAATCGGACACCGCCGGCAAATCCTAACATAAAATTAAGGCGATTTTGTTGGTTATATGTGTTATTGGGATCATAGTAATCTTCCGTATCAACACCAAAACTTCCCAACTCGCGATCAGTCTTCATACTAAGTCCTACGTCAAACTTGGGACCTGCGTAGCCGAATACAGCCAAATTATCATTAAACTTATATTCATATTGTACGCGTATCGGTATTTGGAGAGATACATGGTGCTCATGGACTACCCATGAGCCGTCATTCAAGTTAAAGAAATATCCCGCAAGTGTGAGACCAGAATAAAGAGAAAGTCCGGGAACGGCATCCAAATAGTAATGAACCTGTCCGCCTGTCTGGAAACCCCATCGCGGTCTGGCAGCACTCCCGCCTCCTCTTTCTTGTTCGAAGGTCATCGGTGCGAAAACAACTGATAAACGCCAATGTTTGCCGTCCATGATATTACGTGTGGACTCCATGAACTCATTCGAATACACTCGTGATGAAGATGTTTCAGTAGAAAAACTGTTTGCTTCTTCCGCAAAAACCCCCATAGCCATGATGAGCATTAAAGATAAAAGGAAAATGTTTTTTCTCATTGCTATAAAAAATTAATGTTTTTTAAAAACTACGTTATTTAGAAATTTTGTCACATACAGGACGAACCCTTGCTAGATTGCTTGGAGCCGTAGGTTCTGGATCTGCAATTTTAAAATCGCTCACAAGTACAGCAGCAGGAGTTCCTTTCCAACCACCATGTCTTATCCTTGAACTTGTCCAATAATAGACAGAAGAACCTAAACCATAAGGACCTCTATATGTGAGGTAGATGGAATTTCCGTTAGGACCAGTAACGAGCCATCCTTCATAATATTCAGTAAATTTGCACTTATCTATCAACTCCTGCCATTCTGCTGCTGTTGGTGTTCGCCAATTTCCGCCCCACTCTAATCTTGCTATATCATATATAGATCCTGAATATGATGTGTACTTGTCTTCAAATGGTACTACCCAATCGTAGGCAGATTCACCTCCTCGAAAAGCATCTATGCCTGCCCATTGATAATAGTAACTCGATACATCGTCATCTGCCCAATTTACACTCAATCCTAAATCTACAGCCTCTCCCGCGGATTCAGACATTTCTACAGTTACTTCAGGCAATAAGTTCTCTAATCCATTTGATTCACATGCGCTAAATATTATTAGCGGAATAAAATAATAAAAGACTTTTTTCATAAGAAACGGATCCTGTTATATCCACATTGGAACATCGGGATTAATATTAATAATTTAGCGTTGATGTATTTTGTTGATTTTATAAAGGGGTATAAAAAAAGCGTGAAACTTGCATTTGCCAATTCCACCTATTGAGGCCTTCGCATTGCCTTGTACATTAGAACCGACAACGCGAAGCCCACGCCGAATATAAATCTTCTCCGTGCTATTTTATAGTTAAGGTACGCGTATGCGCATACGTATATACGCAAAAGCCGTACCCAAATAAATAGGCACAAGAGGGATAATCTATATCCCGTAGGGCATCTATCGTTGCTAAGTCCTGAATGTACTTGAAAGTTGCGAAGTTTCAATAGGTCAGAACAGAGCGCTAATAAACGCCTTTTTAATATGTCTGCAAAGCCGCAGAGCGGCGGTTCAATATTGTTCAACATCGTTTAGAGTTGTTCAATATTGTTCTTTCACTCCAAGTTTGCGGTGCAAAGGTACAACAAAATTTGCGGATGTGCAAATTTTGATTGGAAAAAGTTTTAGGAGTTTAAGAAACTTTAAGGGGATAGGGTGTTTTTTGTTGAGAAACAGATAAGTTAACTATTTCAGGAAAGGAGTCAACTTTTTTAGGAATGAGGTCAACTCTTTTAGAGCACAATCTTAATAAACAGCACATTTTTTGTTTCGGAGTTCTTAGGTTCTTCCTAGGTTCGTCCTAGGTTCGTCCTAGGTCTTTAATACGGGAGAAATAGAGAAGGTACAAAGGAGTGAAATCTTAAGAAAAGCACTTTTTGAGTTATAAACTATGTATGATAACTGATAAAATAATCGCCATCTATGCTCGAAAACACAAATGGCGATTTGTTAATGTAAAGATCTATAAACTATGAGTGATAAGTGACAAACAAAAATCGTATTATATTAGTCCTTCTTTACTGGGGTCTTTGGGAAGATTACCCAGAAGGCAATGGCAACTACCAACGCAAAGCCAGCGAAGATATACCAACTGGTTTGCCAGCCATCCCACATTGTGTATGCCGCCTGCTTGATTGTATCCAACATATCTGGGTTGATTTTGTCCCATAAAATCGCCTTAGTGTTTGTGTCTCGGATAATTCCTATAGAAGCATCAAATTCGACCTTGTTTGACATGCTAGGAACAATGTGATTGACTGTAGCCTGCGCAGCCAAAGTACCAATAGTAGCACCAAAACCGTTGGTCATCATCACGAACAATCCTTGTGCACTGGAGCGTTGTGCAGGGTTGGTCTCTTGATCTACATACAACGAACCAGAGATATTGAAGAAATCAAAAGCAAAACCATAAACAATGCAGCTCAGCACGAACAAGAGCACACCTGGCATACCAGGGTTACCTGCTCCAAACAAACCGAAACGCAATACCCACGCAAACATCGCCATCAGCATCACTGACTTGATACCAAACTTCTTCAGGAAGAATGGGATAAACAAGATACACAATGCTTCACAGATTTGCGAAATGGAAATAAGGATATTAGAATGTTGTACTCCAAAAGTCGTAGTCCACTCCTTGAAATACTCGAAACTTCCCAAAAACGTATTTGCATAACCATTAGTAATTTGCAAACACATACCAAGCAACATGGAGAAGACGAAGAATACTGCCATTTTCTTTTGTTTAAACAGCGCAAACGCCTCTAAACCTAAAGCTTCAATGATGGATTTATTCTTAACCTCTCCTTTGACTGGACACTTTGGCAATGTCAATGAGTATAATGCTAATAGAATGGATAAAGCACCGCTTATAACAAATTGCCAAGGGGTAGACTGGAAACTGAGCAATTTAAGCCCAGCCTCTTCCAAAACCTCCTCTGAATGTAAGAAACTAAGGGTGAAAGTATGATCTGGCTCTAAAAAACTACAGGTATCCACAACCCACATGGTCACGATAAAGCCGACAGTACCCAATACGCGGATAGGAGGGAACGCCTTTACAGTGTCAAGATTAGCTTGTGTCAATGCATTGTAAGCCACAGAGTTACTGAGAGCAAGGGTAGGCATAAAGAATGCCACCGAAGCGGTGTAGAGCGAGAAGAGGGTAGCAAACTCTACCGCATCGCCTGCAAAGAGGCCATAGGCACCCGTAGCAATCATAAAGGTACCTGCCAATGCGTGGCACAGACTGAGTGCTTTCTCGGCAGGAATCCAGCGGTCAGCCACAATACCCATGAGTGCGGGCATAAACAAGCTGACGATACCTTGGATGGAATAGAACCAGCCAATGTTATTGCCTATACCATGGGCGTCTAGGTATCGACCCATTGATGTTAAATACGCTCCCCAAACTGCAAATTCGAGGAAATTCATTACTGTTAATCTCAGTTTGATGTTTTTCATTGCTATAAAAATTATACTTGTTATTTTGCGTGCAAAGGTACTATAAAAATTGCATATATACAAGAATTTTGCTTTTTTATAGTTTGCTATCTAATTATTTAGTACTACTTTCCTTAACGATTTCCGTCGCCCTAGCTAATGCGCCATTAATATGTCCACGTATATTTTCCTTGCCAATCATCTTTACTAATCCTGCTTTATCAAGCATTTTAAAGACGTTTTCATTTACACCTGATAAAACTAAGGTCATTCCACAACGTTGTGAACGCATGTATAGTTGTTCAAGATTATGAATGCCAGTAGAGTCCATAAATGATACTTTTCGCATACGTAGGATGCGGACTTTTTGCCCATCCGCTCCCATTCGTTGACTAATTTCATCAAATTTGTTTGCAATGCCAAAGAAATATGGACCATCAATTTCATATACTTCTGTATGTGGAGGAATTTGTAACTTATCTAAGTCATTACCATGCAAGCGAATATCATTTTGGTGCGTTGGGTCTATTTCATCAGAGAAAGACCGAATAACAGTGGCTTCGTTGGTACGTTTTAGGAATAAAATAACAGCCAAGAGCATACCCACTTCTAGTGCTATGGTGAGGTCAAAAATTACAGTTAAAATAAAAGTCACGAGCATAACAATGAAATCTGACTTTGGCGCTTTTGAAAGCCACAAGAATGATCTCCATCCTGACATATTATAACTAACGATTATAAGTACACCAGCCAAACAAGCCAAAGGAATCATACCTACCAATGGGCCCAAAAATAATAAAACCAAAAGTAATATGACCGCATGCACAATTCCGGCTACAGGAGTACGTCCTCCATTATTTATGTTGGCCATAGTTCGAGCTATAGCTCCTGTTGCGGGAATTCCACCAAAAAATGGAACTACAATATTAGCTACGCCCTGAGCGATAAGTTCAGTGTTTGAATTATGCTTATCTCCAATAACACCATCTGCCACCATGGCAGATAGCAATGATTCGATAGCACCTAATAGTGCAATTGTAAAAGCTGAAGGGAAAAGTTCTTGTACTAGAGTGAGCAATGTTTTGCCATCTGTAAGATGTATGGTAGGAAGTTGAGGTGAAGGCATGCCAGTAGGCAATTTATATAAATCCCCAATTGTAGTAATTGATGTGATATCCCCAAACTTGCGTAATAGCCACGCAACCAATGTCATAAGTATAATAGCTATTAATGATCCGGGTATTTTTTTGCTAATTTTAGTAGAAAAAATAATAATTAATATAGAGGCAATACTTATAGCGAAAGCCCACCAATTGATATCTCTCCAATGTTCAAAATAGCAAATCCATTTATGAATAAAATCAGCAGGAGCATCTTTAATTCCCATGCCAAAAAGATCATTCATTTGGGTGGTGAAAATAGTAATCGCAATACCCGCTGTAAAACCAACAATCACGGGGTAGGGCACAAATTTGATGACATTCCCTAATTTGAATACTCCCATCACTATTAGCAAGATACCTGCCATGATGGTAGCAATCAATAGCCCTGTGATGCCATGTTGTTGAATAATGCCGTAAATGATTACAATAAATGCGCCAGTTGGACCGCCAATCTGTACTTTACTTCCTCCTAAGGCAGAAATAAGGAAGCCTGCAATGATTGCAGTCACTAGACCTTCTGTTGGTCCGACTCCAGATGAAATACCAAATGCAATTGCTAGCGGAATAGCGACAACCGCAACTATCATACCTGCAATTAGGTCTTGCAAGAATTGTTGCTTTGTGTAGTGACGAAAAGTTGTGAACAACTTTGGACAAAAAACATCTTTAAAAGAAAAAAAGTTTTGCATATTACCTTAAAACAAACATTTACAAATCAAACATTTTTCTCGCTATTCGTGATGATATGGTTCTCCACGAAGAATGGTCATAGCCCTATACATTTGTTCCACAAAAAATAATCGTACCATTTGATGTGAAAATGTCATCTTACTTAATGAGATTTTTCCATTGGCACGTAAATAGACATTTTCTGAAAAACCATAGGGACCGCCTACTACAAATACAATATTTTTACCCGATAACATTTGTTTTTGCATATATTCTGCAAATTCCACAGAACGTAATTCTTTGCCCTTCTCATCCAACAAAATCAATTCTGTATTTGGAGCAATGGAACGCAAAATTAAGTCTCCTTCAGTTTGTTTCTGTTGTTCACAAGTAAGTGATTTAGTGTTTTTTATTTCGGGAATTATTTGTATGGAAAAAGAAATGTAGTGTCCCAAGCGTTTTATATATTCTTGTATTAACGCTTCTATGTGTGAATCCGTCGTTTTTCCTACAACCAATAGTGTTATTTTCATATACCCCTTTGCTTTTTGATATGCTCATATGCCTCATTGATACCTCTAAACTTCTCTGTTGCTTGTTGGCGTAACTCTTCGCCTGCATTAGCCAATTTGTCAGGATGGTATTTCATAGCCATACGGCGATATGCTTTCTTTACTTCCTCATTTGTAGCTGATGGAGATATCTCAAGTGCTGTATATGCCCAATTGTGATCTTTATGTCGTTGGTATAATGCTAATATTGATTGGTAATCAGCATTTTGTATTAATAAATTGGATGCAATTTGTTCTATCGTATGTAGCTCTTGTTGATTGATGTCGCCATCTGATTGCGCTATTTCAAGTAATAAACGTACTAATTCTAATCTAGTAGAATAATTTGTATGTTGTCTAATTTGCAGTGCGACAGCTATGGAATCAATGTCTTTGTCCAACACTTCTTTAAGCAGTTGAAGTGCTTGCTTTGCGCCTTCTTCTCCAAAATTTCTTACTAAAAATGGCTTGATATAATTAATCTCAGATTTTAATACGCGTCCATCTGCCTTGATCACACACGCAATAAGTACAATAATAGAAACGCGTATATCTCCTTGCGTGGCACGTTGATATCCTTTTGAATTTGTATCGTTGTTTTGTAAAATCTGTTTGCTATCATCGAAAAGCGACGCAAGAAAGACTCCAATCAACGCACCTATGGGTCCACCAAAAGCAAATCCTAAACCGCCTAATAGCCATTTACTCATAGACATATACCAATCCTCTATTTTTTATTACACTAAATATTTCTAATGCTTTGAAGATATTGCTGGGCATGTTGCAAATCTTCAGGAGTATCAATACCAATGGAAGCATGGTGTGTCAATGCTACGCGTATTGTATATCCATTCTCCAACCAACGTAGTTGCTCCAAACATTCAATTTTTTCCAATTGTGATGGAACTAATTGTGTAATCTGTCGTAGAATGTCTGCTCGATATGCGTACATACCGATATGGCGGTAGTGTTGACCTTGTTTGAGCCAATCTTCATAAGGTATTCCACGCAAAAAGGGTATGACATTGCGTGAGAAATACTGAGCCCTTCCAATACATGTATTTCTTTGTGTATTATTTTCATGTGAGATAGCTACCTTTACATAATTAGGATTTTGTAAATCTGCAACTGTATCATTCTCACGAAAAGGATGTACTAATGTAGCTATTTCTGTGGGAAAGCAATCCATTAATGCTTGGATTTGATTGGGCTGAATAAAAGGTTCGTCGCCTTGAATATTGATTACAACTATATCTTTTTCATGCTCCTTTAGCAAATTGTTATGTGCGCAATACAATTGGTAGGCTTCAAAGACGCGGTCAGTACCACAACTATGATTTGGAGAAGTCATAACAGCAGCACCACCAAATGTGCATACACATGTGTATATACGCTCATCATCAGTGGCTACGATTACATTATCTAATACTTTCTTTGCTTGTTCATATACACGTTGAATCATAGGTTTTCCACCTAATATTGCTAAAGGCTTTCCTGGAAAGCGGGTGCTAGCATAACGAGCAGGGATGATACCAATAAATTTCATGCAGTAGTATCTATTCTAGATTTTTATGCTTCTTCATCATCGTCAATATACTGATATGGTGAATCTACTGATTTCTTAGACAATTTGGTGCGTATATAATCAAATCCGTAACGATATTTCTTAGACTTCTTGCCATATCCATAGCCGTAATTTGCACCATATCCGTAACCATATCCGTATCCGTAACCGTATCCATATCCATAGCCATATCCATAGCCTTTGCTAGATTTTGGCGTGGATATATCTGATAGGATTAAGTTTACCTTATCTTTATGGTGCATTGCTAAATTATCTAATGTTTGTTTTGCAAAGCGCTTATCTGTTGCCATACAACGCAGTACATATAACGTAATATCCGTTTGCTCAATCAAGGCCATTGCATCAGGTACAATGCCTACAGGTGAGGAGTCTATAATTAAATATGTATAACGTTGACGTAGCAAATCAAACATTTCAGTTAATTTTTCACTTCGTATTAACTCTCCAGGGTTTGGCGGAATAGTACCAGCAGGAATAACATCAAAACCTAACTCTTCATTATGGAGAATGATATCATCTAGTGTGCAATCGCCAATTAAATAGTTAGTTACACCAATTGATGCCTCCAAACCCAATTTATCATGTACATTCGGTTTACGAATATCCATGTCAATGATGACTGTTGGGTGACCTGTCATAGAATACAAGGCTGCTAGATTGGTACTAATAAAGGTTTTTCCGTCACCAGATTGGGATGATGTGATAGTTATTGCGATATTTGTCTTGCGAAGAACCTTAAACTCAATACGCATACGAATATTTCGCAACATTTCCGCATAGCTTGAACGTGGTTTCTTTTTCGCATAAGTTGGGTTTTGGGATTTGACATGGCGCAATGCCCCAAGTAAGTCATACGAACTAAGTCGCTCAGCTTCTTTAGGAGTTCTAATCTTATTATTTAGCAACTCAGACAATATCAAAATCAGCAATGGAATCAATAGACCAATAGCCAAGTATGTCATTGTGTTTTTGCGTTTCTCTTTGCTATTCATTGCACGTGTAGTTCGTGCACGATCCATAATTTCACTATCTGGAGTATTTCCTGCTTTTTGAATTTCTGCTTCTGCGCGCTTTTGCAGGAAAAATGTATAGTAGTTATCATCAATACGATAATTGCGTTCTATTGCAACCATCTGTAGTTCTTTCTCAGGCAGAGATTGAATTTCTCGTTCTACTTCTTTGATACGTATATTCAAATCTTTTTTCTCTATTTCCAGTGAGGTTAACATTGACTGTACTACCTCAGATATTGCAGATTTGACATTGTTGATATCACTTGTGTATTTTGCGTAATATACGTTCTTTTGACTTAGTTCTCCGCGTTGAATATGCAAGTCATTTAATTGCTGTACTAATTGCATTAGCATTGGCTCATTCAAACCTAATGTTGCAGGTGCAATTACAGAACCTTGGTCTATTTTTTGATTTAAATAGTCGGACAGGTAATCTAAGTATGTTTCTTTTAGACGTAAAGCCATTTGTTGTTGATCATATTGACTTACTTTTGACATCAGTCCACCAGCATACGAATTTACATCTACAAACTTATTTTCTTGACGGAAATTAGTCATTGCACCTTCACTTTTGGTCAAGCTCTGTTGTAAGACGTCCAATTGATCGTTGATGAATGCGATGGATTTTTCGGCAACCATGTTTTTGCGTTCTACGTTTTGAAGTAGATATATATCAGATAGTTTGTCAATAAAATCACGATCACGTTCAGGGGTTTCTCCAACCAACTGTATGCCTAAAACTGTACTGCGATCTGTTAAAAAGTTTAACTGTAATCGACTCGAAAATTCATCAGTTAAACTTTCTCTACTACGGAATCGAAAATAGACGTGTTGGCCAGGATGCATCATCATATGAGTTGGCCATATGCGAGCTGTAAACAAACTAGTCTCTAATTCCTCGCCATAGTGAGTTACATAAGAGAATGGGAAACTATCATCGAAAGTATTTATTAATAACGAACCATCATCCTGAACGGTACAACGAAATAGATGATGATAGCACATAGGATCTATTTTGGTATATTCCACCGATATAGGTGAGTTACGATAAATATTTCTAGTTTTGAAACGTCCCTTTGTTATGTATTCCACATTCATAAATGGCAAAGAATCTACCGCACGAGCAATCAAATCATAACTGCCCAAGAGGATGAGCTGGTTATTTACATTGGTATACCCAGCGCCAACTCCAAAGCCTTGCATGATTGATGCAGAACCATATCCTCCACCACTTGACTCTTTGATAATCATTGTACCTGTTGTCAAGTATCTTTCTATTACGCGTCTATTCTTCAAGTACGCTAAAGATAATGCTATAACTGCTGCTATCGCAAACAAATACCAATGGCGTAGGATACGTAAGACCCACTCCAAAATGTCAAAATTAGATTTTTCTTCTTCAAATGGCATGCCACCATTTTGTAGTACTTCCTCTTGTGCCATATATCGTTATATTTTTTCCTTATTATTAATTATATTATATTACCAAACGCCAGGTATGTATGTCAATACCGTAATTAAAAGCGATACTGAACTTGTGATTAATCCCAAGAAACCACTATAACTGCTTTGCTTGTAAAAACTACCCTGATCGCGACTTACATATATCAAGTCATTTGGGTAAACATAGTAGTACTTCGAATCAATAATTGTATTAGTACGAATGTCAAACTCAAGTATTTCTGGCTCGTCATTGCCATGAGGACGTATGATTCGTACGTGACGACGATCACCCGAGTTCATCAAATCGCCTGACATGGCTAGTGCTTGGAATATAGTCATCCTTTCCTTATATATATTATAAACACCAGAATTAGCATCACCCAACACAGTAAATCGTTTATTATACATTGATAATTTCACATCTGCGTCAGGAATTATTTCGCGAAATGCTTTCTTCAATGTGTCTTGTGCTTCCAATTCAGTCAAACCCTCTAATTTTATAGGGGACAAAAAAGGAATATCTACCGTGCCATCAGAATAAATACGATATGCATTGGCATATTGTCCAGCACTATTGTTGTTTGCGGAGAGAGTTTTCGCTATTGTTTCATCCATCGTAACAACGCGATAAATGATTTCATCATTGACTTGCAATCGATAGGGCTCATATGTTGCGGAATCGTATTGAGGCAAATTCTCTCGTTCTTGCAATAAACCTACCTGACGATAACCATAACAGCCTGTCATCGTGAGTAATAGGAGAGTAAAAATAATATGTTGAGTAGTTGTTTTCATTGTTGTATCTCCTATTTATTTTGAGGCTTCAACCCGATTAATTATTCGAACTACTAGACCATACACAAAACCACCAAATGCCAATGTCGTAGCAGCGACACTAATAGTAGTTGCTACAGAGTTTATACCAAAGCTTTGACCCTTAATTTTTTGAATATAAATGACATCGTTGGGTTCAATGTAATAGAATTCAGAGTTAACAATGTCTTCTGAACGTACATCAAAAACCTTGATTTGTGTTTGACCCTCTATCTCTCTAACGATACGTACTTTGCTACGATCACCAAAGTCACCAATATCGCCAGCCATTGCCAAAGCCTCAAAAATGGTCACTTTCTCTTTGTCCAACGAGAATATACCACTTCCGTGATCGCTGATCACACTAAACGAACGACGAACTATATTCACTTCTACTGAAAGTAATTTATAATCAGTCTGATCTTGCACATATTCCATCAACTTTTGTTCCAATGCATTCTTGATTTCACGAGTGGTTTTACCACGCACTTCTAGGCGACCAACCATTGGATAATCAATTGTTCCATCTTCATATACCAAGTAAGTATATAAATCATACGAACCACCCATGTTATTTCCGTGGCGTATCTGGGAACTATTTATTCCATTACCAGTTGCATTAAACATACTACTAACGCGCTCATCAATAGAGTAAACATACACATACAAACGATCGCCTGTGCGAACTTGGTAGTCCTCATAGTTTAGTGTGTCTGCATATGCAGGAATACCTCTTCGACCTGCTTCTTGCATTAAATTTACCCTTTTGCTGGTTACGCATGAAGCTAACAATAATGGCAATATCAATATCAATAATTTGCGAATACTCATCTTTGTTAGTAAATTTCTAATACTTATCGTTTCTCATCCCATCCGAATGGGTGTTTTGCTAGTGGTAGTTTGGCTAATGGGTGATAGTCACCAACTAGTCCAATTGGTTGTGCTGTACGGATGGTACTTACAATTTCAATGCTTGGACGTGCTTCTGCAATGCGGAAACCATTGCCTGCCAAAATTTGCTTATAACTCTCAGTATGCAACTCAGTGAAGCCTTGACTAAACTCAAACTCTTCTCCGTCAATGGATAATGTGCGATATGTTCTCTTCTCGCCTTGCACAGCATTGGCAGGTAAGCAATCTGCATTGATACTCAAGAAGTAACGTACACGAGCGTGCTCCAAATCTAGGTAACCTGCTACACGGTCAAACGACATGACATGCACAATGTTTTGTTTTACAGGACCAAAAATCCATTGCAGCATGTCGTAGAAGTGCACGCCGATATTGGTGGCTATGCCACCTGCTTTGTGGATATCACCTTTCCATGAACTATAGTACCATTTGCCACGACTAGTAATATAGGTCAAATCTACATCGTAAATCTTATCTTTAGGACCGTTCTGTACCTTCTCACGCAAGGCTGCAATCTTATCATGCAAACGCAATTGCAGAATAGTATAAGCCTGACAACCCGTCTCTTGCTCCAATTCCACTAGGTTGTCGATGTTGTATGGATTCAGTACCAATGGTTTCTCGCATATCACATTGCATCCTAGGCGCAGGCCGTAGCGGATAAATGCATCGTGCGTGTAGTTGGGCGTACAAATACTCACCCAAGATAGTGGGTTGTCAGTGCGCATTTGCTTTGAGCAGAAGCGATCAAACTGCTCATTCTCGGTAAAGAACGAACAATCAGGGAAACTCGCATCTAGTCTTCCTACAGAGTCAAACTTATCGTAAGCAACCATCAGGTTATTTCCTGTATCAGCGATGGCTTTGATATGTCGTGGTGCTATATAACCCGCTGCACCAATAAGGGCAAAATTCTGCATAAAAACATTATTTTATAAATAAGCCTACAAAGGTACTACTTTTTTTGCATATACGCAAGAAAAAATGGAGAAACTTTTTTTTATACTTGATGGCAAAAAAAAGAGTTGCGCAAAAAGCAACTCTTTTTTTCTTATTTTTTGTCAACACATGCCTACAGCATTATGTTAAAACGATCGCCAAATTATTTGTCATCTTCTACCGCAGCTTGTGCAGCAGCCAAACGAGCGATTGGAACGCGGAATGGGGAGCAAGATGCATAGTTCATACCTACGCGCGCGCAGAATTTTACTGAACTTGGTTCACCACCGTGCTCACCGCAGATACCAGTGCGCAATCCTGGACGAACGGCGCGACCTTTCTCTACGGCCATTTGAATCAATTGACCTACACCGTTTTGATCCAAAACTTGGAATGGATCAACCTTCAAAATCTTTTGCTCTAAATATACTGGCAAGAAACTAGCAATATCGTCGCGGCTATAGCCGAAGGTCATCTGTGTCAAGTCGTTTGTACCGAATGAGAAATATTGAGCTTCAGTAGCAATGCGGTCTGCTGTAAGAGCAGCACGTGGAATCTCAATCATGGTACCGATCTCAAATTCTACCTCTGTGCCGTACTCAGCAAATACCTCTTTAGCCACTTTCTCAATAATCTCCTTCTGTTGGTGGAACTCGTAGAGGATACCAATCAATGGCACCATGATTTCTGGCATGGGGTTCTTGCCCTCTTGCTTGAGCTCGCAAGCAGCACTCAAGATAGCGCGAGTTTGCATAGCGGTGATCTCTGGGAAGGTGATACCCAGACGGCAACCACGGTGACCGAGCATAGGGTTGTTCTCTGCGAGAGAGTCAACACGTTGCTTGATTTCTTGTACGCTAACGCCCATCTCCTTAGCCATAACCTCTTGACCAGCAGCATCGTGTGGCACGAACTCGTGCAATGGTGGGTCAAGCAGACGGATATTCACTGGATAGCCATCCATAGCCTCAAGGATACCCTTGAAGTCTGCTTTTTGGTAAGGAAGAAGTTTTGCCAATGCTTTCTCACGACCTTCAGCAGTCTTAGAAAGAATCATCTCGCGCATAGCCACGATCTTCTTATCCTCGAAGAACATGTGCTCGGTACGGGTCAAACCAATACCCTTAGCGCCGAAGTCACGAGCCACTTGTGCATCGTGTGGAGTATCTGCGTTGGTACGTACTTGCAAATGAGTATACTTGTCGCACAGATCCATCAACTCTTTGAAGTCACCGCTCAATTCAGCTGCCTTCGTTGGGATTTGACCTGCATATACTTGACCTGTAGAACCGTTGATAGAGATATAATCGCCCTCTTTATAGGTAACGCCCTCAACAGTCAAAGTCTTTGCCTTGTAGTCCACTACGATAGCGCCTGCACCCGATACGCAGCACTTACCCATACCGCGAGCTACTACGGCAGCGTGAGAGGTCATACCACCACGAGCGGTCAAGATACCCTCAGCAGCAGACATACCTGCGAGGTCCTCTGGGCTGGTTTCGATACGAACCATAACGACTTTCTTGCCATCTTTGTGCCACTCTTGAGCGTCGTCAGCGTGGAAGACGATTTGACCACATGCAGCACCTGGACTAGCTGGCAAACCTTGAGTGATTACCTTAGCAGTCTTCAAAGCTGCTTTGTCGAATACAGGGTGGAGTAGTTCATCGAGCTTTTGTGGCTCACAACGCATGATTGCGGTCTTCTCGTCGATAAGACCCTCGTGAACGAGGTCCATAGCAATCTTAACCATCGCAGTACCAGTACGTTTACCGTTACGTGTTTGGAGGAACCAGAGCTTGCCCTCTTGTACGGTGAACTCCATATCTTGCATATCGCGGTAGTGGTTCTCAAGCTTAGTTTGGATAGCATCAAGTTGAGCATAAATCTCAGGCATTGCCTCTTCCATTGATGGATATTTACTTGCGCGTTCTTCCTCGTTGATACCTTGCAATGCAGCCCAACGACGGCTACCCTCAATGGTGATTTGTTGTGGGGTGCGGATACCTGCAACCACGTCCTCACCTTGAGCATTTACAAGGTACTCACCATTGAAGAGGTTTTCACCAGTAGCAGCGTCACGGCTGAAGCATACACCTGTAGCGGATGTCTCGCCCATGTTACCGAATACCATGGCTTGTACGGTAACGGCTGTTCCCCACTCGTCTGGAATTCCTTCCATCTTACGATAGAGGATAGCACGCTCGTTCATCCAACTGCGGAATACTGCGCAAATAGCACCCCAAAGTTGCTCTACTGGGTTAGCTGGGAAATCATGACCTGTTTGATCTTTGATTGCGGTCTTAAAACGAGCAACGAGCAATTTCAACTCATCTACTGTCAAGTCTTTATCCAACTTAATACCGCGAATCTCTTTTACTTCTTCGATGATTGCTTCAAATGGATCAATATCCTCTTTGTTTACTGGCTTCATACCAAGTACTACATCACCGTACATTTGTACGAAACGACGGTAACTATCATATACGAAGTGAGGGTTATTGGTCTTTGCAGCCAAACCTGCAGCCACCTCATCGTTCAAACCAAGGTTGAGGATGGTATCCATCATACCTGGCATAGACGCGCGAGCACCAGAACGAACGCTCACGAGAAGTGGGTTCTTGGGATCGCCAAATGTATTATTCATCAAGCTCTCAATATGAGCTACAGCAGCTTTTACTTCTTTGTCTAGAATCTTTACAATCTCCTCTTGTCCTACTTTGTAGTACTCGTTGCAAACATCAGTGATGATAGTGAAACCTGGAGGAACTGGTACGCCCACAAGGTTCATCTCTGCAAGGTTTGCGCCTTTACCGCCCAATGCCTCACGCATCTTGGCGTTACCCTCAGCTTGTCCATTACCGAAGGTGTAAACACGTTTCTTGTTGTCCATTGTCTTAAAAAATCTTTATTCGTTAATATATCATTTTAATTATATCCAAATATTAGTTAGTTGGTAATTCGAAGTCCTTGAATACCATACCAGCCTGCAAAGGTACTACTTTTTTTTGATATACGCAAATGCTTTAGCATTATTTATTAAAAATCATATATTCCAACCACCATTTCATTCTTTTTCTTCACCTTTTTATTATCCATTGATTACTTAGTGATTAGTTAGTGATTAGTTAGTGATTAGTTAGTGATTAGTTAGTGATTAGTTAGTGATTACTTTTATTT
>JAZNKZ010000073.1:0-44343 GCA_045578815.1 Paludibacteraceae bacterium | reverse complement strand
ATACTATATATGTGGATTCTTTGCAACAGAAGTGGAAGGAATATATTCTTTCTCCTCCTGTATTAGATATTTCTAAATACGATACCATCCCAATTATACCTCAGATTATTTCCTCTCCAGATTCGTTATCAGTACCAGTTCTTCTAATAAGAGAAGAGAAACAAGAGCCGATTTCAGTAGTGCCTCAACCAGTAGCCCCTATATCTCCACCAGAAGATGTACCATATGAGGAAATCTCGCTATTGTTTTATAACACTCCAATTTTTATACGGATACCGATTAATAATCATATTAGTACAAAAATTACTAAAGAAACGCATGTTGCGGAAGTATGGAAAATATTCTCGCAAAAAGAATATGATTGGATATTGATTGATGTATTAAAATTGCGTAGCCAATTGTTATTATGCGATTGGGCTTATGTGAAATTAACACAAACAATATCAGAGTCTATTTATGGCATATCCAATCTGGCAACTACCTTTCAAGCTTATTTGTTAGCGAATAGTGGCTATGATATCCGTCTTGCATTTTCTGAAAAAAACTTATATATTGGCATAGCAACTGATTTGAATCTATTTGAGTATCCTTATCTAATCAAAGATGAGAAAGCATATTTTTTTACAAATAAAAATATTCAAAAAGTAGAGATGACGGATGCATATTATGGTGGTGAGCTTCCTCTTTCTATGAAAATCAATGTAGAACCAAAATTTAGTGAAAATTTTGCATTACCTCGACATCTGAAATCTGAAGATGGAATAAGCACGACGGTCTTAGTAAATAAAAACCATATTGATTTCTATAATGATTATCCAGCTACTTATAAAAGAAATGATATTATTAATAAATGGAGTGTTCATGCAAATGCTCCTATTGGACAATCAATATGTACAAGTTTGTATTCTACATTAAAAGGAGTAATTCAAGGCAAAACAGAATATGATGCAGTTAGTGTAATTTTAAATTTTATACAAACGGCATTTGAATGTCAAGCAGATAATATTACTTGGGGTAAGGAACGTTCTTTCTATCCCACAGAAATGTTTTATTATCCATATTCGGATTGTGAAGATAGAGCGATTTTATTTTCTCGTTTGATACGTGATCTTTTAGAGATGGATATTATTCTTCTCTACTATCCAGGACATTTATCTACAGCAGTTGCGTTCACACAAAATGTGGAAGGCTATGGAGTTATCTATAATGATGACTTATATATTGTTTGTGACCCCACATTTTTAGGAGGGCAGGTCGGAGATATTATGCCAGAATATAAGAATCAACAAGCAAGAATAATAGGTTTGAATTAATGTATAAAATAAAAGAAATGAAATGTAGTCTATTTTTCTGTGCAATATGTATAGTCTCTATTACTTGCTTCGCACAAGACTATCCCACTTGGATGTTCAACCAAGAGGCAAATTGTGCTGTGGGTATTTCATTACCCGCAGCACAAGACGCTGTCCTTGGAAAAGAAATGGCAATCCTTGTAGCAAACCTGTCTTATGGATTGTCTGATGAGCAATATAATGAAGCAGAGCAAATAACCAACTCATATCTCAACTTTACAGAAGAGCGATATGACTACGAGCATCTATTGAGAGTTAAAATAACTATACCTCAAATAGACTCAATCAAATATACCCAAACTTTAACCAATGGAAGTGTGGTGACATTAGTTAAATATACAGACGGAATGTCGAATAATACTATATCCTGTGACCTTTATGAAAGTTTGAATGAAGAAGGCTATAATAGCCGTATAGAACTACAGTCTGCTGATAAAGCAATTACCATCTATCAGACCAATGATATCGTTTCCTATGACCTTAAAAGTGGGGATAGGGTAATACAACAAGAATATCCTTTGCAGCCGAAGCATCTGATGGCAAGGGTAAGTCATATATACGATGGAGGATATGATTTAATAAGAACATTGTTAGAGTCTATAGAATCAGTATTAGATATGAATCAGAGCAAGGCTAATCCTCAATCTATAGTGAAGCATACTATTGATCCTGTCAATCCAGAGAAGGCACAAACTGAGATATTAAGCAGTGCTATGAACGGAGGTAAAGTGAGTTTGCAAACGAGTTTTTCTCCGATAGATAAATTGCATTGTAAATTATCAGCGATACCTACTATGAGTGAAGAGAAGGATAGGATAAAACACGAGGAAGAATTTAGAAAAGCAATATCAGATGCTTTGAATGAATATACAACTAAATAATTGAATAAGATGAAAAAGACTATTTGTTTATTCTTTAGTATCGCCCTATTGTGTGGATTCTATCAATCTTGTCAGCCGAATGTTGAATTACCTGGTGGCATTTATGGTACGGTGCTAGATAAAGAAAGTGGTGAACCCATTCGCAATGCGGAGATTACCCTAAATCCTGGTGGCAAGACCACCGTGGTGGGGAGTAATGGTACATATGAGTTTGTGAATCTTGAAGCGGGGATGTACACCGTCAATGTACAAGCAGATGGATATGACCACAATAGCAAGACTGCCAATGTAGTCAATGGTGAAAGTACTGCTTGTGATTTCCATTTGACAAAGACCATAATCAATCAAGACTTGGAGATTACACCTACTTCGCTGAATTTTGGTACTACCCAAAATCAATTATCTGTTACCATCACGAATAGAGGTACAGAGGAAACCGCTTGGTCTTTGGATTTAGGTGCCTGCAAGTGGCTGTCCGCTAACCCTGTTTCGGGACGTATTGGTGCAGGTAAGACACAAGCTATTATTTTTTCTGTAGATCGCTCATTGTTGCAAAAAGATGAAACAGCAGTTGTTACCTTATCTGCTTTTGGCAACTCTTATCCAATGAATGTGTCTTGCGCGATTGTTCAGAATAAAGGCGTAATGACTATAAGCCCAACAGTATTGAGCTTTGGTGAAGATACCAATGAAATGAATTTTACAATCAAGAACTTAGGCAATGCTAATCTCAATTGGTACACCCAAGGACTGTCTGCTTCTTGTCTTTCTTTGTCAGAGAGCAATGGTACACTCTCAACAGGTGCGAGCAAAGTTGTGAAAGTTTTACTCAACAGAAACCTTATGTCAGAAGATCTCTCCACGTCTTTTATTGTATCAGACGGAAATACTGACCAAGAGATATTGGTGATGGCAACCAAAAAAGTATTGCATCCAATTATGAATGTTACTCCTACTATGTTAGACTTTGGAGATAGTAGCACATCTAAAACCTTTACTATCAGCAATTCTGGTTCGGCAGATTTGCATTGGTCATTAACTAACGCAACTAACGAATGCTTGAGTTATTCTACCACCTCAGGTACAATCAGTCCTGCAGGAAACACCACTGTGACCGTTACACTCAATCGTGCAGCAATGCATACTGATTTAAATACATCAATAGGTGTATCAGATGGCACTAACTCCCAGTCTATAACAATCAAGGCTACCTATGTATATGTTGAGGATTACTCTTCTGCCAAAATTGAGAGTTGTAGTAGCGATGTGAAGGCAGAGATAGTGAGTTGCAAGCGTAATGGCTCCAATGTTGTATTTACTTATAAACTAACAAATAGTGGACTAGGTGATGTCAATATCCAAATCAAACCTGCTGAAAACTATACAGGTGCTTCTGTTATTTTTGATGACTTAGGCAACTCCTATTTCCGTCAATATATGACATTTCGCGATCAAGGGAATGCTTATAGCAATGCTATCGGTGTTGCATTCCCAGAAGATGTACCATATACAGGTACTGTAACGGTACAAAATGTACCAGACGAAGCGACCAATTTGACTGTGAAACTCGGTGTCTGGATTAATCAGACTTTAGGTAATACATACATATCATTTAAGAACGTGCCAATCTATTAATTAAACTGTAATATGAAAAAATCTCTTTATCTTTTCTTGGGTATTTTGCTCATCTGTGGCATTTACCAAGCATGTGCGCCTAGTGTAGAAGTCCCTGGTAGTATCTATGGTGTTGTAACGAACAAGGCTACTGGTGAACCAATCAAATCCGCTGGTGTAACTTTGAATCCCAATGGAGCAACTACAGTCACAGGAAGTGATGGTTGCTTTGAGTTTACTGGATTAGCACAAGGAGGATATGCTGTTGTAATCGCAAAAACGGATTACAAAGAATATACCAGTGGTATGATTACAGTAGAAGCTGGGCAAACTACACATGTGGATGTGCAATTAGAGAAGTTGCCACCATCATTGCGAGTTGTTAATAATGAGAATGAGGATATTGATGTATTAGATTTCGGTGCGCAAAAATCGGATATATCACGTTCTTTTAATATATTTAATGATGGAGAATCATCTTTAGTATGGGAAATTACTTATACTGCGGATTGGATAAAAAGTGTAAGCAAAACCGCTGGAATTCTCAAAGCAGATAGCACTCAAGCGCTGGTCGTTACTATTGATAGAGAAAAATTATCAGGTGGAGAGAATACGACTACTTTCCATATTACATCGGATAATGGTAGTAAACAATTGACGATTAAAGCATATGGTGATAGCAAACCGCTCCTTAATATGATAGACGTGCTAAATATCACTAAGACTACAGCAGATTTCAAGGGAGAGGTATTGAGTGCAGGTGATCCTGTTTATACCGAACGTGGATTTGTCTTTGCCAATGCACCAATGCCAACGTTGGAAACTACAAAGGACAAAATCACTTCGCCAATTAATAGTAATACGCAATATATATCCTCAGTTACTGGACTGATAGAGGGAGAAACGTACTACGTGCGAGCGTACGCGATAAATAGTGTAGGTGTTTCGTATAGTTCAAACGAAGTGAAATTTTCCACAATCGCTCAGTCTGTTGAACTTACTACTGATGAAGTAACAAATATTGATGTCCTTGCAGGAACTGCTGTTTTGAATGCCACAATGAGAAATGTAGGTAGTCCTTGTTTCACGGAGAGAGGATTTTACTATGGCACCAATCCTGAACCAAGTGTAAATGATAATGTGATTAGAGATTATGGAACGAAGGCTGGCAAATTTAGTGCCACGGTAACCAACCTACAACTATCATCTACATACTATGTACGTGCTTATGCAATTCAAAATGAAAAATATATCTATGGGGAAACAAAGGTATTTGGTATACATAGCGAACCTGCGCAGGTAACAACATCTAGTGCAACTAACCTATCTTCTACAAGCGCAACGCTCAATGGCTATATAGCCGCTATGGGTAACCCCGCATATACGGAAAAGGGTTTCTGTTATGCTACTCACTCAAATCCAAGCATTAGTACAAACAAACGCACTGTATCAGGATATGGTGTTGGCGATTATTCCTTGACGTTGAATGACTTAGAGTATGAAACAACTTATTATTACAGAGCCTATGTCATTCAGAATGGTAATCCAATCTATGGGAATGTTGTTGCCTTTACTACAACTTGGCAAGAGGCTGTTGTGTTTACATTAGAGCCAACGAATGTAGAGGGTAATTCTGCTAAACTTAAAGGGCAGGTTACCTATGCGGGAGACCCTAAATTTTACATGAGAGGATTTTGCTACAATACTTCGGGACATCCAACGATCAACGATCCAAAGATTGAACAACAATCAAGTATGACAGGGGTTTATTCTATGGATATTACCAACTTAGAAGCTGGGGTAACTTATTATGTTCGTGCATTTGTACGCCAAAATGATAAAGTTGTTTATAGTGATGATATTAAATCGTTTAGTATTACGGTACAAGATGATCCTATTGTGGAGACAAACTCAGTAACGAATATAAGCGGTATAGATTCTGGACTTGGAGTGTATTATGATTATTCGGTACAATTCAATGGTACTATATACGATAAAGGAGATCCTGCATATTACGAGCGTGGTTTTGTATATGGCACAGACTCGTATGTAACGGCATCCTCTGGAACTAAAGTTGTTGTTTCAGGAACTGGAGAAGGAAGTTTCTCTACAACAACCATTTTAAATGTGTGGACAGCGTCTAAATGGTATGTTCGTGCATATGCGCGTTCAAAAAATGGATACGCCTATGGCGATGCGGTAATGTTTTATCTACAATAATAGATACATAAATTCTCTATTGTTTGTCAAAATGTTAAAAATGTCTTTCTTGAGAGTAAATCATTCGTGCTATTGACAGTATACCTCTTAGATACGCTAAAACGTGTAATAGTGAAAGTTGATACATGAGCCTCCCTGCAAATTTATAGTGGTAGCCGAGTGGTAGGCGAAGATATTGCTAATCTGTTTTTGCCCACAGATAGGGAACAAATAAGCCGTAGATAGGCATTGGTGGTCACGAAGTGGTCACGTGGCCAGAAGGGAACTTTTCATAAGGTAACCTTTTAGCCACCGAAAGCCCACAGATCTCCCACAGATCTCCTATGGTGGTCCCCTAACACGTAGGCAACTTTCCAAATACAATATTTTAATAGATGATAATAACCATGAAACGTATTTTTACTTTGATAGGCGCAGTTGCTTTGGCAACCACTCTATGTGCACAATCTCGTTCATTTGAGGATTTCAAAGCGCAGCAAAACGCTCGTTTTAATCAGTTCAAACAAGATAAGCAAGCAGAGTTCGATGCATTCCGAAAAAAGCAGAACGAACGCTATGCCGAGTTTATGCAAAAGAGTTGGGAACGTTTTAACGCCCATCCTGCTGTAACACCCAAAGAGGAGGAACCTGTACCTCCTGTGGTATATCAAGAGCCAGAGCCCGATGTAACGCCTACACCAGCGCCTGCGCCGCAACCATCACCCAAAGCAGAACCTACACCATCGCCTACGCCGCAACCAGCACCCAAGGTAGAACCCAAACCCATCGTGGTAAAAGATGAGGTAATACAAGTGCCCAAACCACAACCTGCACCAGAACCAATTGCGCCAGTTGAACCAAAGAAAGAACTTCCGCATAAGCTATATGCCATCTCCTTCTATGGCACATTAGTGTCGGTCGGGTTTCCTACCAATGATGTATTCAAGTTAGAAGGGTTATCTGAGAAACAACTCTCCAAAGCATGGAATCAACTATCATCTGATAAATACGATGTGACGCTCAACAATGTATTGGCTGTACGCAATAACCTATCTCTCTGTGATTGGGGATATGTAGAAATGCTACAAGCTATTAGCGAGAAGAGATATGGCAAGACCAATGAAGCCGTTTTTATGCAGGCCTTCTTGCTCTCGCAATCAGGATATAAGATACGCCTTGCAATGGACGAACAAAAACTCTATTTGCTGGTAGCGAGCCAGTATAGCATTCTCTCAATGTCATACTTCGTGATTGATGGCACCAAGTTCTATCCTCTTAATTGCAGTAGCAATCAACTTAATATCTGTAATGCATCTTTTGATAAAGAGAAATCACTATCTTTGCAATTACGCAAAGAGCAGAAGTTGGAGAATCAACCTACTTCGCCACGCAAACTTAGTTCTAAGTATGGTGTAACAGTCAATGTGTCGGTAAACAAAAATACCGTCGATTTCTTTAATAATTACCCATCAGCATATATCAATAATGACGTGACTACCCGTTGGGCTGTATATGCCAATACACCATTGGATAAATCCATTCAAAATGCGCTTTATCCTGTGCTAAAGAAATCTATCTCAGGTCTTAGCGAACGCGATGCAGTCAATAAGATTCTTAATTTCGTGCAAACAGCCTTTGTATATGAATACGATGACAAAGTATGGGGCGGAGACCGCGCTTTCTTTGCTGTAGAAACATTGCATTATCCATATGCCGACTGCGAGGATAGAGCCATTCTTTTCTCTCGTTTGATACGTGATATTATGGGATTGGACGTGGTCCTATTATACTATCCTGGTCACTTAGCATCAGCAGTTGCATTCACACAAGAGGTCAAGGGCGATTATCTAAGTTATAAGAATCGAAAGTATATCGTTTGCGATCCTACCTACATTGGTGCTCCAGTTGGTCTCACTATGCCAGGTATGAATAACCAAGAAGCACAGATTATTGTTCTTTAATATCTTTACTTATGCTACGTAAAAAAACGCTATGGCTATCTCTGTTGATTTTGCTACTCTTATTCGGGATAGCAATCACGCTCTATCTACTATATCATCCCCAAGAAGACTCTTCTATTCCTATGGAAGGAATGGTGGACGAACTTAGTGACGATACACATACGCATGGTGCGGTGATGTTTATCGAATCTGATATTGACGTGCTGATGTTAGGAACATGGCAGCATACTGCAGATACCAATTGGTATCGAGTTTATACAACTGAACCTGCTGGAGATGATTTCTGTTGGGGTAGGGAGTGGAACGAAGGAGAAGATATATTCGAAGAAGACCTGCAGCCTTATGGCAATGGATGGTTTAAATGGAAAAAGACTGATAAAGAGGTTCTGGAATGGCACATGACGGATAATAATTCTGCTTCAATTCCATTTGAATATAAGGTACTAACATTAGATGAAGAACAAATGTGCCTTTATCGAAAGGAGTATAAAGAAAAACATACTTTTCGTAGATATGAATAAAAATACACGAAGATACTAGCCAAGTTCCTATTACAGATAAGTTACAAATTGGCTATAGTGCTCGCAAAGTGCTCCCGAAACGCGCAGGTAACTTCTAACCTTCGGCACAATCTTCGGCACGCGAAAACTTTTTTCAAAAAAAACACACCCACGCGGAAACTCCTGTTATACAGATGCTTCCGCGTGTTGTATATACCATCTTACCCTCCAAATTCTCCAATCGTCTTATCTCGCCAAATGGGCTCGAACGATTAATCGCAAGCGATTTTTCGGCGCAAAACCGCTAAAATGCCGAAGATACGGCATTACTATGATATATAGAACTGCATCGAAAGTGAAAACAGGAAATCTGAAGTCAATTCAAAAAAACTTGCATATTTCAGAAAAAAACACTACCTTTGCAGCCGCAAAGGTCAAAATAAATCTTCCTTTTATTTAACAGCAATTGTTATGACAACGTTAACACAAGAACAGAAAGAGGCTCAAATGGCGAGTATGAAGTCCTTTGATGAGGATATGCCTTCAGTTGGTATCTTTTGGTACGACGCTCAAGAACATGAGTTCTTTGGTGTGTATAAGAAGGAACTTACTCCCAAAATGATTGAGGAAGCAGCTGATAAAGGATTACCGTTCATCAACTATCCTAAATTGCATCGTCAGATTTGGAAAGAGCAGTATTTTCGTGCTTTGGCAGCACATAAGCCCACTCGTTTTACGGGCGATTACACAATGATACCTCGAGGTTGTGTGGCATGGAACATCGACAAGTTCATTGTTTTTGTCGGTAAATGGGCGGAAGATATACAAGACGAGTTAACAGAATTAATCAACCAGCATTTTGCATTGCCATTCTTTGAGTTTGTCTATGATGAGCATTGGGACTTAGGACATGGCTGGTCTGGTGACTTATAATTACCTTTGCAGCGGAATATACAGACAACAAATTTCAAAACATATGAAAAAAACAATCCTATTTGGCATGGCGCTCGTAGCACTCAGCGCATGCTGCAAACAAGAACAAACATTCGACTACACCGTGGACAAGTTTTATGACCTCGAGATTCTGCGCTACCAAGTGCCAGAGTTTGACTCACTGAGTCTGCAACAAAAGACCCTCGTTTATCACCTCACCGAAGCAGCCCTGCATGGTCGTGATATCCTTTACGATCAAAATGGTCGCTACAACCTGCGTATCCGTCGCGCACTCGAAGCCCTCTACACTCAATACAAGGGCGACAAGACAAGCGAGGAATTCCTCAACTTCGAGAAATATCTCAAGCGCGTATGGTTTGCCAACGGTATTCATCACCACTACGCCTCCGACAAGTTCCAACCAGAATTCTCTCAAGAGTGGTTCGTTGCTGCATGTGCCGAAGCAGGTGTAACCTACGACGCAGCTATCCTGCCAGTGATGTTCGACCCAACCGTGATGCCTAAGAGTTTGAGTCTTGACGGCGAAGACCTGCTCCTTGCATCTGCCAACAACTACTACGAAGGCGTGACCCAAGCCGAAGCAGAGGCATACTACGAGGCACACAAAGACAACTCCGCAGAGCCATTGTGGATTGGTCTCAACAGCAAACTCGTGAAGGAGAACGGCCAAGTCGTTGAGCGTGTATATAAGGTAGGTGGCATGTACGGCGAAGCACTCAGCCATGTGGTTGAGCACCTCGAGAAAGCCCTGCCTTTCGCAGAGAACGACCAACAACGCCTCGTCATTGAGAAGATGATTGAGTTCAATAAGACAGGCGACCTCCGCGCTTTCAACGAATACTGCATCGCTTGGGTGAAAGACCTCAACAGCCGCGTGGACTTCGTGAACGGCTTCACCGAAACATATGCTGACCCTCTGGGTATTACAGGTACTTGGGAGTCACTCGTGAACTTCAAAGACATGCGTGCTACCCACCGCTGCCAAACCATCTCCGACAACGCACAATGGTTCGAGGACAACTCCCCAACCGATAAGAAATACAAGAAAGAGGAAGTCAAAGGCGTGAGCGCAAAGGTGATCACCGCAGCTATCTTGGCTGGCGACTGCTATCCTGCTACCCCAATCGGTATCAACCTGCCTAACGCCAACTGGATTCGCAAAGACTATGGTTCTAAGTCCGTCACCATCGACAATATCACCCACGCCTACAACGAAGCTGCTAAAGGTAATGGCTTCAACGAGGAGTTTATGATTAGCCCAGAGGTGATTGCCATGTACGAGAAAGCAGGCGCTTGCGGCGACCTCCACACCGACCTCCACGAGTGTGTAGGTCACGGTTCAGGCAAACTCATGCCAGGCGTTACCAAAGATGCGCTCAAGGAGCACGCTTCTACTATCGAGGAGGCACGTGCTGACTTGCTCGGTCTCTATTATATGGCTGATCCTAAATTGGTAGAGCTCGGCTTGTTGGAGGATGAAGAGGCATACAAGGGCTTCTACTACCAACAAATGATGAACGGTCTCATGACCCAACTCGTGCGTATTGAGCCAGGCAAAGACATCGAGGAATCGCACATGCGCAACCGTCAGTTGATTGCCCTTTGGGTATATAAGAACGCTCAAAACAAAGAGGTAGAGATTATCGAACGCGATGGCAAACACTACCTCCAAATCAATGATTACGAGGGCGTTCGCCGCCTCTATGGCGAGTTACTGCGTGAGATTCAGCGCATCACTTCCGAGGGCGACTATCCTGCTGCTAAAGCAATGGTAGAGGAATACGCTGTGAAGGTGGATCAAGACTTGCACCGCGAGATTTTAGAGCGTTACGAGAAACTCAACCTCGCTCCATACAAGGGCTTCGTAAACCCAGTTTACACCGCGCACTACGATGCAGAAGGCAATATCACGGATGTCACTCTCGACTACACCGAGGGTTATATTGAGCAGCACCTCCGCTACTCACGCGATTATTCCTTCTTGCCTGATGTGAATTGATGCAAATTGAACTGCCCATATCGAAGTCTATAGCCAATCGTTGGCTCATACTTCAGGCTATACACGGAGACGAGCTTATGCCCGTCTCCGCTGATTTGCCCGAAGATGTGCAGATTCTCCATCGCGCTTTAACAACACTACACCATTCTACACAACGCTACACTACACTCAACCTTTCCAATTGTGGAACCGCCATGCGGTTCTTAACTGCATATGCAGCACAATTGGAAAATAAAGTCACTGTTTTGGACGGCGTGGAACGCATGCGTCACCGCCCTATTGGGCAGTTGGTAGATGCTTTGCGTGAGATAGGGGCTGATATAGAATATCTAGGCGAAGAGGGCTTCCCGCCTTTGCGCATTAAGGGATGTATATTGGATAAGCATAGGATAGTTACTCTCAACAATCCCCAATCCACACAGTTCGTTTCCGCCTTACTCCTCATCGGCACAAACGTCCAAACCAATAGCACTTCCCCTTACATCACCCTCACCCGCGAGATAATAGAAAGCTATCTACAGCGAGTAAAACGAGCGAACTACAGCGAGCAAAGCGAGCGAACTACAGCGCAGCGATCTACAGTGAGCATAGCGAACGAACTAGAAAAGGACTGGTCCTCCGCCGCCTTTTGGTACGAGTATGTGGCTCTTCACGGTGGTGAGATTACGCTCCCTGGCTTATTCCGCGACTCCTTACAAGGCGACAAAGTCGTTGCCGACATCTTCACCCACCTCGGCGTCCACACCACTTATACCGCCGAAGGCATCACCATCGCTTCTACAGGCGTAGCCGATCTACAGCGCAGCGATCTTCAGGGCATTGATGCCCGATCTACAGCGCAGCGATCTGCGGAAGAAATCTTATGCCAAGATTTCTCCGCTTGCCCCGACCTTTACCCTGCCGTTGCGCTCACCTGCGAGCGTTTGGGCATAGAGTTACATGCCACAGGCACCGAATCACTCCCAATCAAAGAATCCGACCGCTTGCGGGCTGTGCGCGAGCACCGCACCGACCATGACCACCGCATGGCAATGGCATTGTTGATTGCTGGCTACGAAGTGGATGACACCGCCTGCATCAGCAAATCCTATCCGCAGTTTATGGAACATTTTCGTCGAATTAACACCTTAAAATTACAATAATATGAGAAACAATCGTGTTCTTATGGCTTTAACAGCCATGACGCTAGTAATAATGAGTTGCGCTCCAAGCGCAGAGAAACGCACCGACCAAGCAATTCAGCAAGTGATGAATGACTACCAAGCAGTAGGCATTGCTGCTGTCATTGTTCAAGATGGACAGATCGTTTATGAAAAAGCCTTTGGCCATGCCAATCTCGACAGTCAAACACCTTTGACTACTAATCATTTCATGCGTATCGCATCTATCTCCAAGTCCTTCACCGCTACATCCCTGATGCAACTCGTGGAAAAAGGCGTCATCTCTCTCGATGATGATGTGAGTGATCTCATTGGTTTCCAAGTACGCAACCCACATCACCCAGAGGTACCTATCACATTGCGCATGGTGCTCTCGCACACAGCCAGTTTCCGCGACCCAGAGAATTATTCCACACTCGATCATCTCAATCCTGCTGTGAATAGCGATTGCAGTGCCACCTATTACGATTATGCTCCTGGTACGGGCTACAACTACTCAAATCTAGGTCTTAACTTCGCAGGCGCTATCCTTGAGAAAGTGTCAGGCATACGTTTTGACCGCTATGTAAAGGAGAATGTGATAACACCACTTGGATTGCATGCAGGTCACAACAATGACGAGCTTGATAGCACAAGACGTGCTGCCATCTACCGTTATCGCGACGGACAATACGTAGAATCCGATGCCTACGGCAGCGTGGCGCACCGACTCGATGATTATATCATGGGCTACTCCGCACCTATATTCTCGCCTACTGGCGGCGTGAAAATATCAGCGCACGACTTGGCTACCTATATGATGATGCATATGAACTATGGCCAACTCAATGGAGTGCGTATCATCTCCGAGGAGAGTGCCAAAACCATGCAAACACCCGTATGGATCAAGCTAACGGACGACTACTATGAGGACCAATACGGATTGTGCCTTATGGAGTTTGTGGACTTCCTAGATGATCCTCACTACAATACACCCAGCAACTACCCTGTGGGACATACGGGCGACGCCTACGGATTGCGCAGTATCATGATGTGGAGCCCTGCGGATGGTTGGGGTATCGTAGCCATCACCAATGGGTATGTAATCAATTCCGAAAAAGATGTCCTAGAAGCATTGGCTAATGCCATCTATAAGGCGTATTTTGGTCAATAAACCTGAGGGATTATCTTTGCATGTTAAGAGGCGAGAAAAATATAACTATTGTTGTACCACAAAAGGGAATTAACGACGAAGGTAAGGGCAAGAAACATGCCCTTTATCGCCTTATATCGGAAGCGAAGACAGAGTATGTGTGGATGCAAGATGACGACGTCATCTTGCACAGTTTGGAGGATGCCCTATCGGGCTACAGTTTAGAGGTTAAAGGCATGGATTTGCTTATCTTGACTCTTCGGATGGAGTCGGAGAGGGAGAAGCCGTCGCTACTGGAACGGTTGCAAATAGCAGAATATGCTGCGATTCAGCAACTTACCATAGAAACAGCCAAACGTGGACATGCAGTCATGTGTAGCGGGGCGAACCTTATCGCTAAACGTGATAGGTGGTTAGAATCCTACCCGGACTTACACCCCGAAATACCGAGTGGCGATGATATGTTTCTCTTAGAGTCGTTTAAGCGGAGGGGGCTAAAGATTACCGTCTGCGAGAGCGAAGAAATGACCGCTATCGTTCGCCCTCACACTTCGTGGAGTGCGTTCTTCCGTCAGCGTATGCGTTGGGCAGGTAAAGCGCCCAAATACACTGACAAAGATATCCTTTGCTGCGGAGCAATCATATTGATTGCCAACTTATTGCAACTGATTTGCCCGTTGGTATTGCTCATTAAGTTTCCTATTGAATATTCACTAATAAAAAAGAGAGACACGTCTGTCTCTCTCTTTACTGCTTTGTTGCTTGAGATATTTTATCCCTTCTATACAATCATTTGTATAATAGGCGGTATCTTTCGCCGCAGATGGTGATTACTCAGTTACTTCCTCTGCCTTAAAATCAGGAACAGCATGAGCAGCTTGCTCTGTAGCAACTTGCTCTTGGGCTTGCTCTATAACAGCACTACCCTCATCAGCAACTACAGCCTTGCTCTTATGGAAGCCTACAGCAATAATACTCAAAACAATGATGATAGCAATCAAAGTCCAACTTGCTTTCTCCAAAAAGCTAGCTGTCTTAGGAGCACCCATGACTTGATTTCCGCTAGAGAAACCAGCAGCTAGGCCACCACCTTTACTGTTTTGCACTAACACCAAAAGAACAAGCAATACTGCTGCAATAACAATCAAAATAGTTAATAGTTCGTACATAATTTATTGTTTTAAAAGTTTATTTTTCGTCTATAAGACATTCTATGACAGATATCAGGGCGCAAAGGTACAACTTTTTTTTGACACTACCAAATTTTTTACCATTTTGCCACCGTATCATTGTATATTTGATCCGCAATCTCCGTTATCATCGTATTGCAAAGTTCATCTTGCACATCATTGAGCATCTGCGAAGAATCAAAAGTCTGGTACGCTGTATAGGTCTTTTCAAAACTTTCTTCAGGTGCCACGTTATTAGTAAATCGCACCTTCACTGTGATTGTAAGTTTCGTTTCAGATGCATAGCTATCCGCAGACACTGCCATAGGCGTCAATGCATAACCCGTAATCTCCCCTTCAATCTCTAGATTTCCGCCTCTACGTACCTGCTCCAAACGTGTTTGTCGCTGAAAAAGGTCACGTATTCCGTCCGAAAGATTATTGGATAACGGAGGATAAACCAAAGGAGCCATATTGGGAAAATCTGCTATAGAGATAGTCTTGGTAGTAGCATAGTCTATAGAGGCCCCATTAAACTTATACGATATCACACAAGCATTGCATAATAGCAACAATGCCACAATTGGTAGAACACGACGCAAGTTAATATTGTATCTGGCTTGAGTAGTCACTTTCATAATCCGTATGCCTTGATTTTACGATATAATGTGCGTTCGCTCAATCCTAATTCTGCAGAGGCTGCTTTGCGATTACCATCATGCTTCTCCAACGCCTTAACTATCTTGTCCTTTTCATTTTCTGACAGGTTAAGATTTTCATGCGCTACTTCCACATCATCCCTCATCTCTTGCAGCACCTCAGATACCTCAGCCTCCTCCGCAGGAGTTAAGACCTTTCCTGCCCCCCAATCCACGTATTTGTCTTGCCTATTAACATTGGTATCCCGATTAGCCATCAGTTGCTCTAGTTGGCTCTTTAGCATATCTATTTCACGTTTCATCACGCCCATCATATTATAGAGCATAGTTCGCTCCTCCATAGACATATCCTGTTGCTGCTTTACAAGTGCAATTCCACGACTCATCTGATAAGCTGGCAAATAATGCCTTAAAATATCAGGAGTTATTTCGCGTCGTTGTTCAATGAGACTGATCTGTTGGGCAACATTCTTAAGTTGGCGAACATTCCCTTGCCAATAGTAAGACTTGAGTAACTCTGTAGCCTCATCTGTCAAACGAATAGCGGGCATACGATATTTATCAGCGAAATCCACCACAAACTTGCGGAAGAGCAAAGGTATATCTTCCTTCCTTTCACGTAAAGAAGGTACTTTAATCTCTATCGTATTCAAACGGAAGAACAAGTCCTCGCGAAAACGTCCCTCTTCTATTGCCTTTGGAATATTGAGATTGGTAGCTGCTACTACACGCACATTGGTCTTCATTACTTTAGAATCACCCATGCGAATAAACTCTCCAGTCTCTAATACACGCAGTAATCGAGCTTGGGTTGATAGTGGCAACTCTCCTACTTCATCCAAGAATAGAGTACCTCCATCTGCTATCTCAAAATAACCTTTGCGTTCGCTTTTTGCATCTGTAAAAGCTCCTTTCGTATGCCCAAACAATTCCGCATCAATAGTTCCTTCTGGAATCGCACCACAGTTAACTGCAAAATAGGGGCCATGTTTTCGAGGAGAATACTGGTGAATTATTTTAGGGAAATGCTCTTTACCAACACCACTTTCACCTGTAATCAATACACTCAAATCTGTCAACGCGACTTGTACTGCTATCTCTATTCCACGATTAAGCTGAGCACTATTTCCAATAATACTGAATTGCTGTTTGATACGTTGTAAATCTAAATTTTGCATACCTACTTAAATGTTTCAAAGTTAAAGGTTTTAAAGTCTAACATGCCATCTTCTGCAAAAACGGCAGACAAAGGTACAACAAAAAACGGATATATGCAAGAAAATTATTGGTTGATGAGTTTTTTTTTATAAAATAGCACAAAAAATTTGGTCAGTTCAAAAAAAAACTGTACCTTTGCACGATTTTTCGCACGAAATTATTAACCACGCCCACGAGATGGGGCATAAAATAAGATAGAACAATGAAACGTACATTCCAACCAAGCCAACGTCGTCGCCGTAACAAACACGGTTTCCGTGCTCGTATGGCTACTGCAAATGGTCGTCGTGTTTTGGCTGCTCGCCGCGCACATGGTCGTAAAAAATTGACCGTAGCTGACGAAGGTCGTCACAAACGCTAATCAACGATTAGACAACCTTAGGGCTTTTTCCTAAGGCATCAGCATAGGGAAAAGAGTATCAACTCCTTTCCCTTATTGCGTATAATTAGTTTAGAGTTGTATACGGATGTCCGGCTCTGGACTTCGAATAATAACACCCGACGGTTTGACTCCGGAAACAAAAAAAATAAGATTATGGAATCAACAAGACAACAAAAAATTGAGCGACTCATTCAAAAAGATTTGAGCGATATACTATTGAGACACGCACGCGCGATGCGCGGAACACTTATTTCAGTTAGTGAAGTGCGAATTTCAGCAGATCTAAGTATTGCACATGTTTACCTCAGCATCTTCCCACAAGACAAAGTGGCTAGTGCTATTGCGCAAATACAAGAAGATACCGCAAAAATCCGAGGAGAGATGGGACATATGCAACGCCACCAGTTACGCATCATTCCCGAGTTACATTTCCACTTGGATGAAACCATTGATAAGATGGCACGTATTGATGAGTTGCTAAAGCAATAAGTATAGTGTTTAGAGTGAGAGCAGAATTAAAAATAGCATGGCGATATCTTTTTGCTAAGAAGCAATTCAATGCCATTCATGTCATAACGGCTATCTCATCAGCAGCTGTTGGCATCGTAACCGCAGCAATGATTTGCGTACTCAGCGTTATGAATGGTTTTGGCGTAATGATTGAGCAACTATTTTCACAATTCGATCCTGATCTACGCATCACGGCACAAATGGGAAAATCATTCTACATCGATGAAGAAAAGAAGAAAGACTTGCTAGGATTGCCCTGTGTAAACCTGATCAGCGAAAGCATTACCGAAACAGCGCTTGTTTATTGTGAAGAAAAACAAATGCCTGTTCAATTAATGGGTGTGGACTCCATCTTTGGAGAGCTAACTTGTATTGAGAATATAATCACAGATGGTCACTACGAAGTATTTGACGGAGTATTTGACCGCGCTGTTCTAGGCCAAGGTCTAGCTTGGAAACTAGGTATTGGAGCTCACTTTATATATGGTCTCCATGTGTATACTCCTAAACGAGAAACAAATGTTAACATGCTACGTCCTGATATGAATTTCAACCACGAGACATGTTTTATTGCTGGTACATTCGCTATCAATCAACAGAAGTATGATGAGAATCTTATGCTTGTGGATATAGACCTCGCCCGTCGATTGTTGGAATATGACAATACAGAAGTAACTGCTTTGCTAGTGGCAATCAGTGACGGATACAATATCTGGAGAGCTAAACGAGAAATCACAGAAGTACTAGGAGAAGGATTTGTAGTGCAAGATCGCTACGAGCAACAAGAAGATTTCTTTCGCATATTGCGAGTAGAGAAGTTTCTAACTACTATCTTATTGATTTTCATTCTACTTATTGCCACATTCAACGGCATTGGATCCCTATCTATGTTAGTCATTGATAAACAACAAGATATACGCACTTTATCCCATTTAGGCGCAAGCGAAAACATGATTCGTAGAGCATTTATGCTAGAAGGATGGATGGTTAACACTATTGGAGCAATAAGTGGTATAATACTTGGTCTTGGGATATGTCTTGTACAAGAACATTTTGGTTTGCTGAAATTAGGTAATGGTACAGAATATGTAATTTCAGCATATCCAGTAGCGGTACAGACATGGGACATTGTTATAGTCTGTGTGATTGTACTCGCATTAGGTGCAATATCCTCTTGGATTCCTACTAGAAAAATAAAGTGCACAAATAATTAGTTTGTATGTATTCTAAGATGAAAATAAGTAAGTATTTATATCTCGCGATATTATTATTTGTTGTGGCTTGTAAACCATACAACAGACCACCTATAGTATCTAATACCATCAAAGTAGATAGTATATACACAAAAATAGATATACAAAACCACGGTGATTACTACCAAAGCGGTCATCAAGTATTCAGTCTCGATCTATTATCAGATGGATTAGACTATGACTCAAGTGGCTACATTATCGGGTCTGGGTGCAACTTATATTTATCCGACATCTTCGTTGCTAAAGATAGTACTATCAGCCCCCCTATTGGTTATTACGAGATGGATTCTGTTGCTAAAGAAGGCTGCTTTCTTAAAGGAATGTATTTTGATGGAAATATTACGGGAACATACTTGCTTGTAATACAAGAGAATACTATAAAAAAAATCATGCTATTTACTAGTGGCTACATGGACATAGACTATGTAAATGGTGATACATTAGTAAACTTCAATCTCTATACTGCAGATTCGGCTCACTACCATGCCACTTACCATAGGCATACCAAATAATCCGTAAATGCTGGTAAAAAAATACTACACATACTTAAAACTAGAAAGAGGACTAAGCGAAAACTCTATCGACGCTTATATCCGTGATTTACACCGAGTTCAAGAGTACATGAATCAACATGGCATTGATGTTGTGCATGCTAGTTTTGATGATTTACAAGCATTTCTATTTGAAACATCCCAGGAAATTTCCTCAGTACGTACACAAGCTCGACTCATTGCCGGCATACACTCATTTTATCGATTCTTGCTATACCATCACTATATAGAGAAAGACCCTTCAGAATTACTCGAAACCCCGAAAAAAGAACTGCACTTGCCAGATGTACTATCGTTGGATGAGATAGATCGCATGATTGCACAAATAGATATGTCAAAAAGCGAGAGCCATCGAAATCGTGTAATCATAGAGATACTATATGGTAGTGGATTACGTGTTAGCGAACTGATTAATCTTCAGTTAAGTGAAATATTCCTAAAAGAGGGATATATGCGTATCATAGGGAAAGGGAATAAACAACGTTTAGTACCCATATCCCCTGTGGCAATACAATGGTTTAAATATTGGTTAGAAGATCGTAACAAACTAGATATAAAGCCAGAAGCGGTTGATATTGCCTTTCTCAACCGTCGAGGTAGGCAATTAACACGCGCCATGATTTTTACTATAATTAAGACGTTGGCACGTGAAGCCGATATACGCAAGACCATTTCTCCTCACACACTACGCCATTCATTCGCAACCCATCTCTTGCAAAATGGAGCCGACCTAAGAATTATTCAACAACTCTTAGGTCATGAAAGTATTAGCACAACAGAGATATACACACATATGAACATTCAAGATCTACGCGAAGCTGTCTTGAAATACCACCCAGAGAATAGATGAAGCGTTATTGGCTAATGATAATATATTCTATTGCGTTGAGCATATGTCTACATGCTCAAGAGACAGTCGTAGTCGGTGAAATATATGATGCCGGCACTGGTGAACCATTGCAAAATGTAAACATATATCTACAAGGAACACAGTATGGTACTACCACTAACGCAGAAGGATTATTCTTATTGCGCAAAGAATTAGACCGAGCGCGTACTATGGTCGTAAGTGCTATTGGTTATCAGACTGAACGGTTCAAGATAGAACCCAACACCCAAGTTGGTATTGAGGTTGCTCTAAAAGAAAAAGTAGGTAGTATAGGAGAGGTATTTGTTGTGCCACAAGACAATCCAGCTCTACCTCTAATGGAAAAAGTACGTGCACAAAGAGATGTCAACCGAAGAGATATTTCACACGATTACATAGAGAACAATACTATGCTTTATGTTTCAGATATCCAGTCAAAACACCTTAAACGCACTCTATGGAAAAGTCTGCAAAATGGACTAATCCAGCAAGCTGATAGCACATATCTTATACCTTTATATTGGCGTTATCAGAAAAAGGAAAGCATACAAGAAGAAGCTGCATTGCTTACACTGACTGACTATCATATTCTATTAGGACAGATTCCCGAAGCATTTGATTTCTATGATAATACATTACCCTTTCTTAACACATCCATCTTGAGCCCATTAGCGGCTTCTGGCAACACCTTCTATAAATATTATTTAATCGATAGCATACAGATCGCTAACGAGAAACATTACATATTGCACTTCAAAACAAAGAATCCATTTTATGCAACCTTCAATGGAGAAATGACCATTGACTCAGCAAGTTGCGCTCTGCGTAACATCCGTGTTCATTTGCCTATGCAAACGAGTATTAATTATCTCCAAGAGTTTACCATTCAGCAAACATTTAATTCTGACAACCAACTACTTAACGAGCAAATGAACATGCTAATGGATTTTGCCATCAAAACAAAAGATGATACTACACATATCTTTCCTACACTATTATTAACGCGTGAATCTAAATACAATAATACTCATGAGCATGTAACAGATTCAAGTACTAATACTCTCAAAATGCCATCAGACCAAATGATATTACCTGCTTTAGATAGTTTGAAAAACACCTCACTTTTCAAGACTGCCAAACTAGTAGCATCGGTGGTACAAACAGGATGTATACCAACGAGTAAATACGTTGAAATAGGAAAAGTACATCACGTTTTCAAACTCAGCAAACAAGAAGGACTTCGCGTAGGAATTCCTCTTCGAACGACAGAAGATCTTTGGGGAAATGTATGTCTTGAGGCAATGGTTGCATACGGATTTGGCGATCGAGCATGGAAAGGAATAGGGCAAATCAACATCGCTCTCCCTACAGAACGTCGACATACAATATATCTAAAATATAGCGATGAATACGTGTATTCTGATGTAGATGATTTTCAAGCAAACATACGCGAAAATGTAGTTTTTAATACACAAATCAACCTTGTTACTCGCATTATGCAAGTAATTCCTTTTAACCCAGAATACTATTACAATACATTTACCCGACGCCAAGAAGGACGAATACAGTTTGAAGACGATTGGAACGATGATTTAGAAACACAAGCATATATCAAGGTCGGCCAAACAGGCTACAACGAACCTACTAGGAATTATAATAGTCAACCTACTATATTCTACTCCACCCTTGGTGCTACTGCCCGAATGAGTTTCAACGAACGTAAAGTTGATACATATTTCCAACGCAGACACATATATAATCACCTTCCTGTCATATACTTAGGCACAGAATTTGGTAGTTTCTATATGGAAAACATGCCCTCATATCGATTGTATGGAAACCTACAACTAATGTTACGTCACAATGTGGATTTAGGTATAGGCGGAGAATTGAATTATTTATTGCAAGCAGGAATAGTATTTGGTAAGGTACCTTATCCTATGCTCCACATTTTCACTGCCAACCAATCACACACCTTCGATCCCTATCGATTCTCTTTGATGAATAACTATCAGTTTGCAGCTGACCAATATATTGCATTGCATGCACATTGGGATGGAAAAGGTGTTTTGTTTAATCTAATTCCAGGTGTGCGTTACGCGAGATTGCGTGAGTTAGCAGAATTGAAGGTCGCATACGGAGGATTACGGAATGACCATCAGTCCATTTTGGCATTCCCTTCCACAAAAACTGGGCACAATACACTTCAAGCCCCCACTATCCCGTATGTCGAAATGGGTATTGGTATAGGTAATATCTTACGAATAGGAGAAATCTACGGAATCTTCCGATTGACACAATTATATGACTCTACCACACCTTGGTGGGCTATACGATTTCGACTGCACTTCGGCATGTAAATCGAACCAGCGTCACTCAACTATTTCGATAGTTCTTTGGAGTAGTACCAGTATGCGTCTTAAAGAATCTATTAAAGAATGCTACATTTTCAAATCCTAAACTATTTGCAATCTCTTTAATTGGTGATATCGACAGTTTCAGCTGAGCTTTAGCATCGGTTAAGATCGCTTCAATAATTAGATCACCAGCCGTACGAGAACTAGCTTGTTTGATAGTCGAACAAAGATGTGGAACAGTAATATGCATCGCAGACGCATATTCTGATACATGGTGCCACTCCTGATAGTGTTTCATCACTAATTGACTATATTCATGATATATTTCAGATTTACGATCCATTGGCTTTGTTTCGGTCTTACTATTTGCTACTAGATAATCATGAAATATTAGATGAAATAGATTATAAACATGCACCATACGCTCTGTATCAATCATACTAGGTGTGCAGTTCACCGCTTCCTCTAATACTTGAGAAAAATGTAAAATCACATTTTTCTGTTCTTCAGTAACATTTACTATCTGGCATGCCTCCATCAATGCCAAACGAGGACGACGGATGCTATATGCATTCTTCTCTAAGAAGGTCGAGGACAACACAATGTAGAGAACTTTTGCATCTTCACTAAATTCATGCACACGGAAGAAGCTATTGGGCGCAAGATATAGCGCATCATTCTCTTGAAACTGATACTGCGTAATATTCACTGTCGCACTTGCTGTACCTTGTGCCATAAAAGCATATACACCACACTTGATTTTACATGGGAAACGCATGTATTCGTTCAACACTTTACCACTAGCCTCACCAAAGATATAATCTATTGGGCAATCAATCAATGGAATCTCGTTCTGCATAGTCTTTACGATTTAATAGCGCAAAGGTACACAAATATTTTGGATAAACAAAATAAAAAGGCATATTTTAAAACAAAACATACCTTTTTATTAAGATTTATCACACTCACTTCCTAACTGTAACATGAAAACAGGCCTGTTTCCATTCGTACTTCACATAAATGCGACCAGCACGTTGTTCGTTGAGAAGAACTTGACCTAGCACTAATTTTAAGTTATCTTGATGCATGTATTCATGCGTACGCGAGACTTTGTCAAAGCGGAAATATGCAATATCAAATGTTGTACCGTAGCAGTGACAAGATTGGTTTGTAGCATTGATATTGCCACTCTTTTGTAAGAGTTCAATATCTTCATTTGTACGAAGAACACTTGTTACATAGAAACGATAATGTGGCAAACCGTTACGATGAAGAATATCCGCAAAATCTTTTCCTATACGATCTAGTTCCACAGCAGCAGCAGGAACTAGATAGGGAATTGAGTATGTCAGTGAATCAACAATATAATTATCGTTTGTCTTCACCTCTCGCAATATACTACGCATACGGAATGCCTCTTTTCTATTTTTAGGAGGCGAAGACAATCCTATTGCTTTAGCAGCTTTTATTTGTTTTGTTTGGGTATCATTAAATTTATTCTTATAACTAAATGTACGTCCAGGATAAGCTACCAACTCTGTTTCTTCTATTACGTCCTCTACATCTTTTGATTTATCAGACTTTACTCCGTTAAAAGTACATACTAGGACCATTCCTATTAAAAACAATCCTGCTACCAACAGCAGGATTATCTTTTTGGGTATTCGTTTTACAAACTCCATTCAAAACCGTCTTTAGTATCCTTAATTGTAAATCCAAGTTCTGTGAGTGCATTACGAATCTTATCGCTGGTAGCCCAATCCTTGTTGCGCTTTGCCTCTAAACGCATATTCAGCAACATGTCTATTGCGCCCTTGTATGCGTCCATACCAGCACCTGCATCTTGCGCACCGTCGAGTTGCAAGCCAAGAATATCAATAGCATAGGTCTTCCATACTTCGCGCAGTTCGTTGAGGTCTGCCTCGCTGATAGTGCCTTTGCCATCAAAGATAGTATTGATGGCGCGTGCAGAATCAAAGAGATGCGAGATGACAATAGGCGAGTTGAGGTCATCGTCCATTGCCTCTTGACAACGCTCACGCAGATTACCAATCTCTATGGTAGTAATATCCGATGCCTGTAATTTCATTAGACGTTGGTATGCTTCGGTGAGGCGTGCCAATCCTTTCTCCGCTGCCACGAGCGCATCGTTGGAGAAATCCACCGTAGAACGATAGTGTGCTTGCAGAATGAAGAAACGAATGGTCATTGGTGAGAATGGTTGCTCCAACAACTCATGTTTGCCCTCGAAGAACTGCTCAAGGGTGATGAAGTTGTTGTAGCTCTTACCCATCTTCTTGCCCGCGATGGTAATCATGTTGTTGTGCATCCAGTAGTGCACGCTGTCATGACCCAACGCCGCACAACTTTGTGCAATCTCCGCCTCGTGATGCGGGAACATCAAGTCCATACCGCCGCCGTGGATATCGAACTGCTCGCCGAGGTACTTGGTACCCATTGCGGAGCATTCCATATGCCAACCAGGGAAACCTTCGCTCCAAGGACTTGGCCAATGCATGATATGCTCAGGCGCCGCTTTCTTCCAGAGGGCAAAGTCAAAGCTGTGCTTCTTCTCTTGTTGTCCGTCGAGTTCGCGCGTCTCGGTGACGATATCCTCGAGGTTACGGCCCGAGAGTTTGCCATAAGGATAATCTTTGGCGTACTTCTCGACGTCCATATAGACGCTGCCGTTGCTGACATAGGCATAGCCCTTGTCCATGATCTTCTGGACGAAGGCAATCTGCTCGATGATATGTCCGCTGGCATGTGGTTCGATGGATGGTGGCAGCACGTTGAGCAATTCCATATCGTGGTGGTAGCGGTTGGTGAAATATTGCACCACCTCCATTGGTTCGAGTTGCTCGAGGCGTGCTTTCTTGGCTATCTTATCCTCGCCCTCATCGGCATCGTGCTCCAGGTGCCCCACATCGGTGATATTACGCACATAGCGTACCTTGTAGCCAAGGTGCATAAGGTAGCGATAGAGCAAATCGAATGTGATAGCAGGGCGTGCATGTCCCAGGTGTGCATCGCCGTACACGGTAGGACCGCAAACATACATGCCTACGTGTCCTTCGTGTAATGGTTTGAAGTATTCTTTTTGACGAGATAATGTATTATAAATCTGAAGCATTAGAGCAGTGATTTTGGATCGAGATTGTTTTTCTCAATGTCTTTGAAATAGTTGTATGTACCCACTTTGAGTTCTGCGCAAGCAGCTTCGTCTGCTACGATGATACCATGTTGGTGCATTTGAAGCGCAGAGATAGTCCACATGTGAGAGATTGGCTCCTCTACTGCGTGTTGCAGAGCGCGTGCTTTGTTATGACCATTTACCATAATCAGTACCTCTTTAGCGTCCATGATAGTGCCTACACCTACGGTGAGAGCTGTCTTTGGCACTTTATTTACATCGTTGTCGAAGAAACGAGAGTTAGCGATGATGGTGTCGGTCGTAAGTTCTTTCTTGCGGGTACGAGAAGTGAGTGAGCTACCTGGCTCGTTGAAAGCAATGTGACCATCAGGACCGATACCGCCCAAGAAGAGCATAATGCCACCGTAGTTCTTGATCTTCTCCTCGTAGCGAGCGCACTCAGCCACTAAATCTTCTGCATTACCGTTGAGGATATTCACATTCTCAGGACGAATATCAATATGCGAGAAGAAGTTTTTCCACATGAAGCTATGGTAGCTCTCTGGGTGATCCTCTGGAATACCTACATATTCATCCATATTGAAAGTAACCACATTGCGGAAGCTCACTTTACCCTCTTGGTAAAGGCGAATAAGGTTGCGATACATGCCAAGTGGTGAAGAACCTGTTGGCAAGCCCAAAACAAATGGAGTACCCTCTTTAGGAGCGAACTCATTAATGCGTTTTGCTACATAGTTTGCTGCCCACTCTGAAAGCAGGTCATAGTTTGGTTGAACGATTAATCTCATGGTTTTTAAATGTTTTATGTTGTTGATAGTTTAATTTCGAGAGTTGAGAGGCGGGACTCAATCTATTTTCTGGAGCACGACTGCACTACGTGCTGGCAAGTACATTTGCAACCAACCCTTATTTGCAGGCAAATAGCCCGTATCAGGTTGAGTGAAATGCTCCACTGTATCGTCCGACAAACCAAAGCCAGCAAACTCCTTGGCATCGGTATTGAGTACCACTTTGTATTTACCCGCCAACACTGGTATGCCGTAATCCGAGAACGATTTGATGCCATTCCAGTTAAACACAAACACCAAGTCACCACGTTGGTATGCCACAACCTGATCGCCTTCGTTGTCGCAGAGTTTGTCCACCCATGGCAGATGCAAACCATTCTTATCCTTGATAGGTAGCAAATGCTCACGCAGCAAATGCACCATTTTCTCATCAAAAAGATTTAGGTTACTATAATAGTAGCGTGGATTGTCCACCAAGCTCCATTGGCGGCGAGCGTATTTATGGCTCCAGCCATTGCCTTGGCGAGGGAAGTCTATCCACTCAGGGTGACCGAACTCATTGCCCATGAAGTTGAGGTAGCCACCATTGATAGTCGAAGCTGTGATGAGGCGAATCATCTTGTGCAAAGCCAATCCGCGGTCCACCATATAGTTAGCATGACCATGCTCAAAATGCCAATACATATCCGCATCGCAGAGGCGGAAGATAATCGTTTTATCACCAACCAATGCTTGGTCGTGGCTCTCAGCATAGGATATAGTCTTCTCATCTTGGCGGCGATTCGTCATCTCATAGAAGATATGTCCAGCCTTCCAATCCTCGTCGCGAACCTCTTTTATATACTTGATCCAGAAATCTGGAATACCCATTGCCAGGCGGTAATCAAATCCCATACCACCATCTTTGATTGGACAAGCCAAACCTGGCATACCCGACATGTCTTCTGCAATCGTGATAGCGTTCTTCTTCACTTCGTGAATAAGTTTGTTTGCCAAGGTGAGATAGCAGATCGCATCGCCATCTTCGTTGCCATTGTAGTAGCAGGAGTAGTCCACAAAGTCCTCGCCTAATCCATGACTCTTGTACATCATAGAGGTCACTCCATCGAAGCGGAAACCATCAAAATCATACACCTCCAGCCAATACTTACAGTTGGACAGAAGAAAATGCAACACCTCATCCTTGCCATAGTTAAAGCACAGACTATCCCATGCGGGGTGCTCACGCATAGGTCCATCGTGGAAGTATTGGTATGGAGTACCATCGAAGTTGCCTAACCCCTCCAATTCGTTCTTCACCGCATGCGAGTGAACAATGTCCATAATCACGTCCATACCATAGGCGTGGGCATCAGCAATCAAGTGTTTTAGTTCTTCAGGGGTACCTTGACGCGAAGATACGGCAAAGAAATTCGACACATGATAGCCAAAACTGCCATAGTAGGGGTGCTCCTGAATGGCCATAATCTGAAGGCAATTATAACCCAATTTGGCAATTCGAGGCAATACATCGCGACGAAACTCATCATATGAATTCACTTTCTCCTCCTCACTAGACATACCGATATGGCACTCATAGATAAACAGCGGATCATCCGCCTTTCTTCTCTTAGCCTTTCGCCTTATCGCCTTATCGCCTTTCGCCTGCTCTACGGGTTCCCACACCTGCGCAGAGAACAACTTTGTCTGTTCATCTTGCACCACGCGATTAGCGTAGCTGGGGATGCGTTCTCCCCATCCACCTTGCCATTCTACAAGCAGTTTGTACAATTGCTCATGCTTCATAGCATCGGCAGGCAACGTAGCCTCCCATACGCCATTGCCAACTGGCTGAAGACGGTATGCTTCATTCTTTTGCCAGCCATTGAAGTCTCCGATTATATAAATAGCCGTGGCGTTAGGTGCCCACTCGCGGAAAATCCATTGCTGGCTAGCTTTGTGAAGACCAAAATACATATAACCATTCGCCCAATCGCTCAGTTTCTGACCGCCAGTCAGCTTTTTCTCTTGATAAACGGCATAGTTGTATCGCCCCTCAATAGCACTCGCATATGGACGAAGATAAGAATCAGATTGGATAAGTTTCAAAGTTTTCATTTCAGCATCTCATAAAACGCGGCAAAGGTACTAATTTTTTCTCACATACGCAACTTTAATTTGCATAAATCAAAAAATAGTTGTACTTTTGCACCACATTTCAATCCACAACCACCATGACATCCATTCTATCATACATCCAACAAGCGCACAAAGTGGCCATCTTTACCCATCAATCGCCTGATGGTGATGCCATGGGTAGCAGTCTAGCCATGTATCATTTCATCCATTCCTTCGGTAAAGAGGCGCAGGTTATCGTACCCAATGCTTTCCCCGATTTTCTTGCTTGGATGCCAGGTGCGGATACTGTCTTGCTATACGACACTCAAAAAGCACAAGCAGATACCTATCTAGAAGCCACTGATTTGATAATTTGTGCCGATTTCAACGATCCCAAACGCATTGGTGCGCTCGGTGATAAGATGCTCACACTCACATGCCCAAAGGTGATGATTGACCACCACCTACACCCCTCTGATTTCGCCGATTTCATCGTATCCGTACCAGAAGCATCGTCCACCTGTGAATTAGTATGCGAGCTCCTCTCAACTCTTAACTCTCAACTCTCAACCCCTATCGCCCAATGCCTCTACACAGGACTCATGACCGATACGGGCAATTTCTCCTATAACTCCAATCGCCCACAAATCTACCCCATGATTGCCACCCTCATTGAGGCTGGCGTGGACAAAGATGCTATATACAATGCCGTTTTCAACCAATATTCGGTGGACCGTATGAAGTTAGTTGGCTATTGCCTTTACCAAAAGATGCGCATTTTCCCCGAACATCATGCGGCGCTTATCTACCTCAATCGCAAGGAGCTCTACCGCTTCAATTTCCAAAAAGGTGATGCCGAAGGTATCGTCAATATGCCTCTCCAGAGCAAGGATATCCACTACTCTGTTTTTATGCGTGAGGACAAAGCAACTCCCGATGAAATGGAGAAAAATGGCGGTATTAAGACCAAAATCAAACTCTCTTTCCGCAGTCAAGGCGATCGCCCAGTGAATGTGTTTGCTAGCGAGGTTTTCAATGGCGGTGGACATGCCAATGCAGCAGGCGGCGAGTATTATGGCCCTCTAGCTGAAGCCGTACAATTGTTCTTAGATAACTACGCCAAATATTTCAAAGCATAACCCATCACCCGCCTTTACACCTTACACCCTACACCCTACACAAAAAAATAGCATAGTTCTTGCACATATGCGATTTTTTTCGTACCTTTGCACCCGAAATTCACCTATAAATCTTAGGTGATTCTTAGGTTATTCATAGGTGATTTATAGGTTATTTTTAGGTGATTCAGCAACTTTCACTATAGGATAAGCATGACACGCCCTTAAAACTTTTAAAACTCTTAAAACCTTTTTACTTTACAAAACCATGGCAGAAATTACCCTCAACCATCCTATTGCCGAGATCCACGGCTCACTCAGCAAACGTAGCAACATCGTCAACCGCCAGAAGAAATACCGTATAAACGGTCGCGTCATTCACGAAGGCAAGCAGGAATCTTATGCTATTCAAAATCCTCGTGACTGGAAGAAAAACCCTGCCCAAGGAGCCGAACTCGCCAATCAAACTGCTTGGCAAGAGGCATGCCGCCGTACAGCCCAAATCCTGCAAGCTGCCCAACCCGACGGACCAACCGAGCAGCAACTCTTCGAACGCCGTATTAGTCAAATCCCCGACTACTACACTTTGGATGAATCCCGCACATTGCTCGAGGATTTCCGCCGTCGCTATGAGGCTCAATTGCCTAATACCCGTGGCAAACACCCAGACGCCCAAGCGCCCATTGATCCAAAGACTGGCAAAGGCAAACAATACGCCCAATTCCCAGCTTTCATTCGTGCCATGCTCTACCACACCCTCAAAGCCAATCCACAAATATAAACTTGCAAAAAAACCACATCGTAACATGCTGATTATGAACAACTAACAGGGGGGGGTAAATTGTATCAAAAAAATCACAAAAGATTTGCTCAGTTCAAAAAAATTCACTACCTTTGCAGCAAGTTTGTATAACCTTATTATATATAGCCTTATGAAACGAGCATTACTTTTTCTCTTTTGTGCACTCATAAGCACACAAATATTCTCGGAATCAAGTTCTCCCTATGGCACAGCAACAAGTTTTGCAAAAACAGATGTAGCTAGTAGAACATTTGTGTATCGTAATGTACAAAACAAATGGTCTGACACTTGGTGCGACACATGGAATGTTGCAATGATGTTTAGTGTCGGTCCTGACAAACAAGTAACTACATATCGCTATCAGTTGGTGCAAGATACTGTTGTCGATGGTCAAACATATACGGTTCTAAATTGCAAAGCAACTGCCGAACCTAATACCTTGAATATAGATTTAGGTATAGTGCGCTTCGCTGATGATAGGAAAGTATATGCCAACTACAATGGCAAGGAATATTTGGTATATGATTTTTCTGTACAAATAGGCGATACTTTGGATGTACTAATCAACGCATGGGGAGATGATACGCAAAAATGCCTTGTACATAATGTCTCAATAGACGAAGAAAGCAATCGCACCATTATTACCTTGCATGTGTATCATGAATATAGAAAAGAATTTATTAATGATGATTATAGTACAATAAAATGGATTGAAGGAATCGGGTCTGAAAATGGTTTCTTTGAGGGAGTAGAAAAGTTTGTAGATGGTGGCGGTGCAAAACATCTTATCTGTGCGTATCAAGGTGATGAACTAAAATATACAGGTCCATTCTATGAGAATTATGATTGTGAATACAATACTGCAACTAATGTAGAAGATATCACAACACCCACATCGCCATTCTCAAAAACTCTCCACAACGGTCATCTTCTTATCCTCCGTGACGGCAAGACCTATAATATCATGGGAATGGAAATAAAGTAAATCCCTCATACATAATACTTTCACAAGCCTCCTCACGGGGGCTTGTTCCTTTATCCCTCATATTTTCTTGTAAAAAAACACTCGCTATATTTGCGTATATCATTTTTTTACACTACCTTTGCACCCGCATTCAGTTTAAGGGAAGTCAGTGAGATTCTGGCACAGACCCGCTGCTGTGATTTGCAATATCGTTTGTTCCGAATCTAAGTCACTGCCTATCAGGTGGGAAGGCTGAACAAACGAGCAATAAGTCAGAAGACCTGCTGCATGCATTAGTTGAACACTCTCGTGGTATAGAGTCAAACAACATGCGTAGATTAGTATCCATAGTATTTTTCGCACTCTCGTGCTTGGCAGCATTCTCTCAAAACAATGCCGCCGACTCTCTTTTGGCCTTATCGCCTGATAGCCTCATCGCCCGTTATATTGACTTAGAGGAGTACACCATCACCGCCCGTGTCAAAGAAAAGGACATCATTATCCCTCAGACACTTAGCGGCGTACAACTCCAAAAGATGAATGCCCTCAGCGTAGCCGATGCCATCCGCTATTTCTCAGGCGTACAGATCAAAGACTATGGTGGTGTGGGCGGTATCAAAACCGTCAATATCCGCAGCATGGGTACCAACCATATGGGCGTGTATTATAATGGCGTACAACTTGGCAATGCACAAAACGGACAAATCGACCTCGGTAAGTATTCGCTAGAAAACATCGAAGAGATCCAGCTCTACAACGGCCAGAAGTCCGATATCTGGCAGTCCGCGCGCGAGTTTGGTGCTGCGGGTAGCATCTACCTCACCACTCGCCGTCCGCGTTTCGAGGCAGGCAAGGCCTTCAATGTGAAAGCGCAGATGCGTGCAGGCAGTTTTGCGCTTATCAATCCGAGTCTGCTGTTCGATATCCGCCTCAGCGAAACGATGTCCATCACGGCGAATGCCGAACTCGTTTCCTCCGACGGCAAGTATCCTTTCCGTTACCGCCGCGTCACTCCGTCGGGCGAAGTGGCATACGACACCACCGCCATCCGCCAGAATGGCGACATCAATGCCATCCGCGTGGAAGCGGCACTCAATCACTACTATAGCAACACAGGTTTCTGGAAACTGCAACTCTATCACTACAACTCCGAGCGCGGTGTGCCGGGCGCGATTGTAAATAATGTATGGCGCAATGGCGAACGCCTGTGGGACCGCAATTCCTTTGTGCAAGCCACTTGGCAAGATGAGTTGTTCAACCGCTGGTCGGTGCGGGCGAACATGAAGTACGCCAACGACTATACACGCTATATCAACAACGACGACAAACTCATCCGCGTGGAGAACCAATACCTGCAACAGGAGTTCTACTTCACTATGGCGCACAAAGTGCGCATCTTTGATTGGTGGGACGTCAGTGCAGCATACGATGTGCAGTACAACCAACTCAGCATGTTCCTCGACGCGCACCGTTGGACACATTGGCTCAGCGCAGCCACCGCTATCAACGTAAAGAACTACCTGCGCCTCCAAGCCAGCGTATTAGGCACATTTGTGAATGACGCGAAATCAACCAATAACGGCGGAGCCCATCAACGCGAAGCCATTAACGCTAAGCCATCAACGCTTGCAGAGCAAGCCACTAACGCGAGCGCAGCGAGCATAAAATGGACTCCAGCCCTCTTCCTCTCCTACCGCCCTACTCAGCTCGTTGACCTCCGCCTTAATGCTTTCTACAAACAGAGCTACCGCTATCCCACTTTCAACGACCTCTATTATACCGACATGGGCAACGCCTACCTCAAACCCGAATTGGCAAAGCAACATAACGTGGGCTTGAGTTTCACGCAGCCCTTCCGCATCGCCGAGAAACGCGGTTCGGAGTTCCGCATCAATGCCGATTACTACTACAATCGCATCTCCGATAAGATTATCGCCTATCCTAAGGGGCAGCAGTTCCGTTGGACGATGCTCAACCTCGGATTGGTCAAAATCAACGGTTTAGACGTCAATGCACAACTGCATCTTGTCTTGCCGATGGACTTCTACCTCACGGCTAAGGCGCAATATACCTACCAAACGGCTATCGATGTCACCGACCCCAACGACACCTATTATGGCGACCAGATACCCTATATCCCATGGCACTCGGGTAGTGCTGTGGGTATGTTCGGCTGGCAAAACGATTGGCAGCAGTATGGCTTAAACTACAGTTTCATCTATGTCGGCAAACGCTACAACCAACAGGAGAACATCATTTACAACTACACCCAACCTTGGTACACCCACGATTTGAGCGTATTTGGCGAATGGAATATCCATCCTACAGCGAAGCGATCTACAGGCGTAGCCGATCTACCATCTACAGCGAAGCGATCTATCTCTCCTATAACCTTGCGTGTAGCGCTAGACATCAATAACCTTCTATCACAAGACTACGATGTGATTATCAATTACCCCATGCCCAAACGCAACTACAAGTGCACCGTAAGCATCACCTACTAAATCGGTTGTTTATCACTTATCACTCATAGTTTATACCTAAAATTAAGATTCCTTTCCCTTGTCCCTTCCCTTTCTTTCTCGGGCTAAAGACCAACGACGAACCAACGACGAACCAACGACGAACCTAAGAACTCCGAAAGAACTCCCAACCGCAAAAAGTGCGTTTTATTAATATTGCTGTTTCTTAAGATTGTTTCCAAATAAGGTTGTCTTAATTCCTAAAAAAGTTGACTGCCTTCCTAAAAAAGTTGACTCCTTTCCTAAAACAGCTGACTACATTCCTGAAATAGTTGCCTACCCTCCAAACAAAAAATCGCCCCAAAACTGCATTTCTCTTGCTCAATTCAAAATAATTCACTACCTTTGCAGCGCAAACCAAAAGTTTGCAGACATATTAAAAGCGTTTATTAGCGCTTGTTTTGGTATCACGAAATCTGGAAAATTTCACCCTATCCAAGACAAGAAGGCAGTAAACGCCCTTTGGGATATGGATTATCCCGCCCGCAGAGCGTCCTTTGTTGGATTGCTCTGTTTGGTGGCATTTCATATTCGGCGTGGGCGTTGCTTGCTTATTCTTATAGGGTAGGTATTCCAGAACCTCGTGATAGAGAATAAGCAAAGGTAAGGTTCCACGCTTTCTTTATATACTAACGGGTCGTTTGGAGCCGACTTCCCACAAAACTTTATAAACAATGAAAAAATTTAAGTATTTAGCCATAGTGCTAATGGCGTTTGTATTTGCTGGTTGTCCAGATTGCCAGAATTATCCAAATGTGGACAAAACGTATCAACTTTTTGGTACATGGGAGTTAAGTAAACGAAAGACTAACAATGGAACAGAAAGTTCCCCACCTGATGTTACTTTAACATTCGACAAATCAGGTCAATATGTAAAACGTTGGCACGCATTAAGTCGTTATGAACATGGTGTTTGGAGATACGATGGAAACAAAATGTTAACCTTATCGCATGATGAGATTCACGAAGATTACTATGTGGAAGTCAATAGTTCTACATTGTTGCTATATATGGGAAATACTGTAGAAGGTACATGGGTAGAAGAAACGTATATTAAACCTTCGGAAGAAGAGAGACCTCAAGGAGGCACAGCAGGTGCCCCTGCAAGAAAATAATTAACTATCTAACAAATTACAGTTATGAAACAAATTAAGTTATTAGCAAGTTTTTTAACCATAATGATTTGCTTAACGGGATGTCGTGATTCGAAGTCAGACCCACAACCCACCTCAATCTTCCCAGAGGGTGCTTTGCATGGGGAGTATTCTATATCTCCTACGATGAAAGTATATTTTTCAAAAGGGAATCTTTTCTACCAAGCTTCAACGCAAACTTTTAAATTTCCAGATAAACAATATTATACCAATGGGAATAATAATTACTATTCCAACACTATATGTGAAACAAATCCTAATTGGGTAGATGCTTTTTTCTGGGGAACTAGTGGTTGGAGTGGAGGAGTCCGTGATTATCGTCCAGGAACACGCTATAATGATAGTAGTTATTTTATAATTAATGGAGATGTTAGCCAAGGGTTAATCGGGGATTTCTCTAATGCTGATTGGGGAGTGTTCAATGTAATTGAAGGAGGAGGAAATAAAGCTGGTTTATGGAGGGTCTTGAGTTATGATGAATATGTATATCTTTTCTCAAAAAGACAAAATGCGTCAAGTTTATTTGCATTTGTAAGAATCCGTATTGATGAAAATACAGATATAAATGGCTTATTTATTTTTCCAGATAATTTTAGCATGCCCGATGATATTTATTTACGTGTATTTTCTGAAATCAATGAAAAAAAGTTCGAATACAACAGTATCTCTCTTGGGCAATATGAAAAATTAACAAACCTTGGGTGCGCCTTTCTACCAGCCTCTGGAAGATGGGATTTATTCCATAGTGTTGATTATAATCTAAGGGGAGCATATTGGACTTCCACAACAGGAATAAATTATCCAGAGCGAGCAGCATGCTTTACATTTGAAGGTTGTTTTGAACGGGAGATAGGCATGGCTGATTACAATAGAAATATGGCATTATCTGTAAGATTAGTTCAAGAAATCAAAAAATAAATTATTATGAAAACAAAATCTCTTTTCTATTCAATGGCATGTGTAATATCACTATGTTTTGTCGGTTGTGACTGCGACCGAAATAATCCGAAATCTTCTTTATATGGAACTCTTCCTGGTGTGTTTTCTGTTTCTGAAAATACTAAAATTAGATTTTCTCGAGGGAATCTACGATATCAAGCTAGCACAAATATCTGGAGCTTTGCAGAAAATCAACTAAACTACATAGGGAAAAATAATGAAAATATAGCTTCTAATTATACTGGATGGATTGATTTGTTTGGTTGGGGAACTAGTAGTTATGGAGATAAAATGCCGTGGATGTATAGTAACCGTCATTATGATTATATTTCATGGGAAAAAGATATAGCAAATACAAACTATGATTGGGGAGTATATTGCACAATTAATAATGGTGCTTTAAAAAAATGGCGAACTTTAACAGCTGACGAATGGGAATACTTATTCACTGGACGTAAAAATGGCAATCAACTTCATGGATTAATAGTTGTTGGCAATACGAAGGGATTCGTCATTTTCCCAGATAATACAGATCCTTCTAATACACCCAAAATGGTCTCTTACAACTGGGATAATAATGTAATCAGTATAGAAGAATGGAAGAAAATAGAACAAGAACACCATGCCGTATTTCTACCTGCTGCTGGATATAGAGAAGGTAAAATTGTATATAATGCTGGTTCTGGAGGATATTATTGGACATCTTCGAATTCTTATGACTCGGATAGCCATGCAAGAAAATTTTATTTTATAGAATATGAACAAACTGTGTATATGGATAGTCGAGACACAGGATGTGCCGTTCGTCTTGTTCAAGATGTCAAATAACTCATTTAATATTAATCCTATAAACACATAACATCATGAAAAAGATTATTATTTTGTGTGTTGTTGCAATGTTTACAACACTTGGCTATGCTAAACCTAAGAGCATAGAAATCATTTCTGGTTCAGGAAAAATACTCCTTGACCATAGCAAAACTGCAACTTTCAGTTTTAATTATGATAGTTGCTATGTAGGTGAGATATCAAAGGGCATACTCAAAGAGGGTGCGTTACCTTTAAGTGATTATCTTGTTGCTCGTGGAGAAGATTCTACACATATATGGGCACAGACACACGAGTTTGTGTATGAACGTTTTTTCAAAGATTGGAATGTTATGAACCGAAAGCGCACACTTTTAGTTTCCGAATCTGAAAATCCTAATTACAATATCGTGTGTTATATTACTGCACTTGATTTAGGAGATAGTGCTGCATCATATTTTGGTGTAGGTAGCAAAACGGGAGGTGTAAATATAATTGGTCATATAAAAGTTACGGACTTATCTACCAACGAAGTAGTTACTACTTACAAGATTAATCAAATTCGTGGAGATGGAGCCTTAACAGAAGCATATCGTATGTGGAGTGCATATATGTTACTTCTTGGTGATTTTACACGTTTAAATATGAAATCAAAATGAAAAATGTATTCAAAATCCTTGTCCTAACGCTATTGTGTATGGGACAAACGAGTTGTTTTATTCTAACGCGACCATCAACAACAGTACAAACAAATACCTTAAACGCGATGGAGCAAATGTTGGTCAAACGCTGGCGTTTTCAAGAAGCATATAATGTGGTTAATGCACAGGTATATGATAGAATCTCTAATGGTTCTTATTGGATTCGGTTTTATGCAGATGGCACATGCTACGAGAATGGATTCTTAGGAACAGGCGGAAATCAAGAATTACAATGGACAGTTTCAGGTAATATGCTACGTATACGTGGTAGAAATCTTGTTTATGGCGAATTAAGTGGCTCGGAAGTAGTATATACTATCGAATCTATATCTGAAAACAGGCTGCAATTAAGCCGTTGGAATGGTCGCTCACGAAATGGTACAGATATCATTCGACAAATGATATTTAGGTACTAATTATTTTATTAACACATTCATTATTTTACTAGTATGAAAAAAATATTTATTATTGCTCTTGCTGTAATTGCATGTGCAATCACTGCTAATGCACAGTATCGTTATGCTTCAGGTCCTATCGTAGGCTCTCTCTATGGAGGTAGTTACAAGATGTATTGCTCAGAAAACATAGTTTTTCAAACAGATCTTTATGTGGGATTACACAAAATAGCAGGTAAAGTATTTTTAGAAGAGATAGATTATGGCGCAATTACAGAAGGACATTGGGATTTTGCCCTTAACCCCAATGTGATGTATCAAGCTCCTATTTGCGATGTCAAAGTAGGATGGTTGAACTATTTTGCAGGTATGGGTATAAGTGGTGGTATAGCTATGGAATATGGTTACCCTTATGTATATGGTAAGATAGGAACGAATGCTATTGCTGGTATGGAATATGTATTTGAAGGAATACCATTTTCTATAAGTGCTGATTTTAGACCTGGTTATGCATATATGGTTGGTGTCCCATTAGGAATAAAAACAGAAGTTCATATGTTTGATTGGAGTGTAGGATTCGCATTTCGTTATTATGTAAAGTGACGTCTGTGTAGTTGTACCAATAGTCACATATTCTTATGACTTTTAATTTGCATTCTCCAAAATTGGTAAAAAGATTTTGGGGAATGCAAAAAAAGTATTACCTTTGCAAGTCAATTGTTAATATTGATTTAAAATAATTTTATGTACACTCTTCCTATTTTATCTGCTCTCATTCCAGCAATCGTATTGCTAATTTATATTTATTGGAAAGAAAGTAAATAAAAAGAACCAACGCGAGAATTGGTAAAGGCTACGCTGTTGGGGGTTCTGTCTATCATACTGTCGTTATGTATGTCTTTACCATTGATGGCGATAGGTGCTATACCCAAAGATGTGCAGCATTTTTTAGATGCCATGAATCATGCATTTTTAGGTGCGGCGATACCAGAAGAATTAGCCAAACTGTTTGTACTATTGTTGTTCTTACGCAAAAATATCCATTTCGATGAGCGCATGGATGGTATTGTATATGCAGTATGCATTTCTCTCGGTTTTGCTGGATTGGAAAATGTAATGTATATTGTGCGTTCATATATTATCGGTGATACAGAATGGCTTACCATTGCACTCTCGCGTGCAGTGACTGCTGTCCCCGCGCATTTCTGTTTTGGAGTACTAATGGGATATTTCTATTCCTTAGCCCATTTCTCTTCAAAGGATCGCGAATGGCATATAGCAATGACTTTTATTGCGCCCATTATTGCACACGGAATATATGATATAATACCATTAACACTTAGAATTGAACCTCCATTGTGGCTCAGCGCGATATTGGTGTTAGTATTTATAGTACTTTGCTTTTATCTGTGGCGACTTGCGAGCAAGGCAATCAAGGCGCATCTTACAAAAATGGGAAATGATGCAACAACGAAATTTTATGATAATAAATAAGTTTCCGCTGACCAACCACTCGTATAGATGGGAGTGCTAATCGAACGCTATGCGAATTGATAGCCAACCATATTTTGCCCACAGATAGGGTACAACGATGCCATAGATAGGCATTCGTGGTCGCGAAGTGGTTGCGTAGCCCGCAGGAAACTTTTAACTTTCGACATAATCTTAGACGATAGGAAAAAAGTACAAAAAAAGTCACTCAAGCGGTGGGCGTTGATAATCAATGCCTTCCGATTGCTTAAAGCATTTTCTTATAGCCAAATTCACAAATCTTCGACGCAAAACCTCTTCAACGTCGAAGATTTTTGCAACATTATTATAGAGACACGTTTATAGAAAGCCACCGAAAGCCCATAGATGTGCTAGAGATCTCCTATGGTGGTCGCCTAGCCCGTAGCATTCTTGCCAAGTAATAGCCAAATTCTAGACGGACTAAAATTGCGCCAAATGCACGACTGATTTCCAGCCAAATACACGATTTATCGCAAAAACATTTGCAAATATCAAAAATAAACACTACCTTCGAACATCTGCCTTAGCTTTATAACCCACACAAAACCATACGCATAAAGCCAATTCCCTCGTAGCTACTTTCGCGCAATGCAGCCCATACTCTCGCTACGCTCGCACATTTTGTAGAAAAATACGGCTTCGCCTTATCATCTGCTATCCATCATCTCATTCTTAAGCGAGCTTAAATGAGTGATGAATACCATTTGAAATAGATAAATCTATTATTTTTCTTACAAAAAGTGCTCGCTTTGCTTGCGTATGTGCATTTTTTGTTGTACCTTTGCACCGCATTCAGTTAAAGAGCACCCCACTCGCCCACGAGGCTCGTCGGGGACCTCGCTTAAGGGAAGCAGGTGAGATTCCTGCACAGACCCGCTGCTGTGATTTGCAAAATCGTTTGCTTCGTATCTAAGTCACTGGCTAACTGTCAATTGTCAACTGACAAGCTGGGAAGGCTAAGCAAACGAGCAATAAGTCAGAAGACCTGCTGCATGCATAAGGGCATCCTCACTCGCCCACGAGGCTCGTCGGGGACCCCGAAGTTGAACGCTCTCGAGGAATAGGGCTTAGACATGACAAACTGTTTTCCATATGATTGTAGGTACGCAAATGCGTATATGCTTGGTAAAAGTATCAAGCGTAGTTTGTTGCTATGCATGATAGCATCTGCTGTTTTGCTGCTGACTTCCTGTCGTAGCGATGAAATTACCTTCCCTGCGGAGTATGAAGTTTTGCCGATGAAACCGAGAGAATTGAGCAGTTTTGCACCTAACGAACCCATTGGTATGTACCTACTCAACGAGGGGAATATGGGCAGCAACAAAGCCACTATTGACTATGTTGATTTCTGCAACGGTTGTTATATTCGCAATATCTATGGCGAGCGCAATCCGAATGTGATAAAGGAGTTAGGCGATGTAGGCAATGATATTCAGATATATGGCAACCGACTTTATGCAGTCATCAACTGCTCGCACAAAGTAGAAGTGATGGATGCCCGTACCTGTCGCCGTATTGGTCAAGTAGATATCCCCAATTGCCGATATATTAATTTTTATGACGGAAAAGCTTATGTTAGTTCGTATGTGGGTCCCGTGAGTATTGACCCTAATGCCCAATTAGGGGCTGTCTTCGAAGTGGATACTGCTACATTGGAAATCACTCGCAAAGTGACTGTTGGTTATCAGCCCGAGGAATTGGTAATTCTTGATGAGCATATTTATGTGGTGAATTCAGGCGGATATAGGGGGCCAGACTACGATTCCACGATGTCGGTTATCTCCCTTAAGGACTTCCGTCAAGTGCAGAAGATTCCCGTTTGCCTCAACCCTCATCGCTTGCGCAAAGACCAGTACAACCGCCTTTGGATTACTTCCCGCGGTGACCACAAAGAGGTGCAACCACAACTCACTTGTTTCACTCCTATATCCAATAGCTCGTCAGAGCGTCCAATAGGCGGAACGCCGTCCAATAGCCACTCTGTGGCGTCCTATAATCTATCACCATCCGAGATGGTCATAATCGGCGATAGTATGTACTACTATGGTTCGCATTGGAACGAGCAGACTATGTCCAACACCATCACGTATGGAGTCCTCAATATCCAATATCCGACATCCAATATCCGTCCTCTCATTACCGATGGAACCGAGAAAAACATCAAGATTCCTTACGGCATACAAGTCAATCCTTATAATGGTGATATATATGTTACAGATGCTAAAAACTATGTCTCAAGTGGTCAATTACATTGCTACTCGCGCGAAGGCAAACGCAAGTGGTCTGTGCGCACGGGTGATATCCCTGCTCATATGTGCTTTATCTATCGTTAGTTGCGAGCAACCCGAAACACCGATGGTCGGCCTTGGTATAGATGACACCTATACTATTGAGCGTATGCGCACGCTTATCCTTCATCCTGAGTATGAGGGTGAGCACTATGCATGGCGAATGGGGGATAAGGTAATTAGTGCCGAACGCGACCTAATTTTCTGTCAAGCAGAGGCAGGCACGTATAATTTACAATTGGAAATCAACAATACTACACCATCCTGCACCATCCTACACAATACTACCATTGTCGTCTTCGAAGAAGAAGTGGCGTATTCACCGTATATTTCTAAGGTGTTAGAGTATAATCCTGCGCCAGGGCAGTTTATCAACACCATGCCTGAATACGAAGATGGCGACACTTATCAGACCATGCTTCGAAAGGCAGAAGATGCCATCGCAGGCACCAACCGCAGTCTAATCTCACTCGGTGGTTGGGGCGGATATGTAACTTTTGCTTTCGACCACTCCGTAGTGAATGCTCCTAATTTGCCCGATTTCACCGTAGAAGGCAACGCGTTCTATGCTTCAGCAGGCAACCGCAACGGCAGTAGCGAACCTGGAATAGTGATGATCAGTATAGATGTGAATCAAAATGGTTTGCCCGATGACCCCTTCTATGAACTCGCAGGTAGTGAATATACCAATCCTGCTACAATCCACCAATATGCTCTTACCTACCATCGTACACCTGCCGAGCATACACCACAAGCAGACACAAAAAACTCGCTGTCTGACACCACATATATACTATGGAAGAATAATCAAGGCGAGCAGGGGTATGTACACAAGAACACTTTCCATTCACAAGACTATTATCCTCTTTGGTTTACCGATTCTACGCTTACTTTCTATGGTACTCGCTTGCCAGACAATGCTGTGGACAAGAGCGGAAAAGGCAATATGTGGGTGCAAACAGCATACGATTATGGCTATGCAGACAGCCATCCTAATGATAGTATCAGCCGCTGTTCGTTTGACATCGCTTGGGCAGTTACCGCCGAAGGCGAGCCTGTTAACTTGCCATGTGCCGACTTCGTGCGTGTCTATACGGGTGTACACCAGCAATGTGGGTGGATAGGCGAGATATCTACCGAGATTTCTCATGCGCGCGACTTGAATATAGAGGAATAATCCTTTAATGAAAAAGCAATATTTACATACTATCATTCTATGCGCCATCGTGTGGTGCATGTGTTCGTGTGGTTCATCTGGCAATATTGATGATTACAACCTGGAGGTTTATATCCCCACATATGCCACAGGTTTTCGCATTGTAGGTGCAGAGAGCAAGCAGAGCACCATCATCCGAGTGACTAATCCGTGGCAAAGTGCCAACGATGTAGAGACAATGCTCTTTATCGCTCGTGGAGGCGAGAAAGCGCCCGAGGGGTTCCGTGGTAAAGTGCTGCAAGGCGATGCCAAGCGAGTGGTGTGTATGTCATCCAGTCATATCGCCATGCTTGATGCCATAGGTGCTGTAGAAAGCGTGGTGGGCGTATCGGGCAAGAACTTCATCACCAATCCCTATGTTGTGGCTCATCAACACATTATCGCAGATGTGGGATACGACGGTAATATGAATTTCGAACTTCTCGTGGCGCAACAACCTGATATTGTACTTCTCTTTGGTGTAACGGGTGTATGTGTCATGGAGTCTAAACTCGATGAATTAGGTATTCCGTATATGTATATTGGCGAGTATGTAGAAGAAGATCCTTTAGGAAAGACCGAATGGCTTATTGCCATTGCTGAGATTGTTGGTTGCCGAAAGCACGGCATCACTTATTTTTCTGAAGTGCCAAAACGCTACGAGCATCTTAAGTCTTTAGCCGCTTCAGCCCAAACTCCCACTCCCAAAGTAATGATCAACACACCATACGCCGACTCGTGGTTTATGGCTTCCGCCACCAGCTATGTAGCACGACTGATTGCAGATGCAGGAGGCGATTATATTTATAAGAAAAACACCTCTAACCACTCTTTGCCAATCGACATGGAAGAGGCAGCATTGCTTACTACCCAAGCCGATGTGTGGATCAATGTGGGCAATGTCAATTCCATGGACGATTTGTGTCGCCAGTTCCCTAAGTTTGCCAAGATGCCTTGCGTGCAACGGGGCGAAGTGTACAATTGCGACAAACGCAGAGTCACTGGTGGAGGCAACGATTATTGGGAGTCGGGTGTAGTGCAACCTGATGTTGTTTTGCGCGATTTAATCAAGATTTTTCATCCTGAATTAGAATCAGACAAAGAGTTCGTTTATTATAGAAAACTCCCCAACCCTTAAAACTTTTATAACATGCAGCGTCATTCTACCATATTATTTGTCATCTTATC
>JAZNKZ010000072.1:0-18916 GCA_045578815.1 Paludibacteraceae bacterium | reverse complement strand
GAATGATTAAGTGCAAGTTATTCCAATTCGCAGATATTCAACTAAAGCAACTAATAATATTATTATGTGATTGTATTCGGGAACATAATAACGATTAACTATAATTCTCTACATCATTGTGATAACAGCAATAAACACCTACGAACATCAATATGCAACAAACTGATTTACAATACACAGGAAATATTTTCCTAAGTCGTTTCCTAAGTCTTTTCCTAAGATGTATAATTCATAATTAACCACCCATGCTCCGCAAATACAACCGACATATATATATAGCTCTACTATCCATTATCACACTGTGCCTGCTTTGTGATTATATCCCTGCGCTCCGTTTCCTTTCGACGTGGGTAACTCCGCCCGTGGTGCTGTTTATTGGCTTAGTCTTTGCCCTACTTTGCGGACAAGCCTACCCCACTTTCAATAAGAACATATCCAAGAAACTCCTCCAATACTCCGTCATCGGTTTGGGCTTTGGAATGAACCTTCAAGCCTCCCTCGCATCAGGTAAGGAGGGAATGCTCTTTACGATTATATCGGTCATCGGTACCTTGCTTATTGGTATGTTTATTGGCTGTAAAATACTGAAACTCAACCGAAACACATCCTACCTTATCAGTTCAGGCACAGCCATTTGTGGCGGAAGTGCTATCGCTGCGGTAGGACCTATCATTAAGGCCAAAGACACCGATATGTCCATGGCATTAGCTACGGTGTTTATCCTCAACGCTATAGGTCTTTTCCTTTTTCCCGCTTTGGGTCATTGGTTGGGACTAAGCCAACAAGAGTTCGGTACATGGGCTGCCATTGCCATCCATGATACTAGTTCGGTAGTGGGAGCTGGTGCTGCATATGGAGAAGAAGCCCTACAAGTGGCTACTACCATCAAGCTCACTCGTGCTTTATGGATTATTCCACTAGCGTTAATCACTTCTATCATTTTCCGCAGCGAAGGCCAGAAAATCAGTATCCCTTGGTTTATTTTGTTCTTTATTGTCGCCATGCTCATCAACACTTACCTCTTAGCGGACTATCCCGAGATAGGTAAATTCATTGCAGGTATTGCACGCAAAGGACTGATAGTCACGATGTTCTTCATCGGAGCATCCCTATCTATTGATGTCATCAAATCGGTTGGCATCCGCCCCTTGCTGCAAGGTATCCTGCTATGGATCATCATCAGCGCTGCCAGTCTTGCATATATCCTACTCAAGTAAAAACGCATAACTACCATAACATCATGAAACCCTTCCCTTTCCTACTCTGCCTAATGAGTTTATTTGGTTGCAAAGCAGCTGATTTCCGCTCTGTGGATGCGGATACTTTTGCGCAGGTCATTGAAGACACCACTGTCGTTCGCTTGGATGTCAGAACTGCTAACGAATATGCACAAGGGCATATCCCAAACGCGCTACTCATAGATGTAACACAAGCCAACTTTATGCAAAAAGCAGAACAACTGCTTCCTAAAGATAAAACCATTGCTCTCTACTGTCGTTCAGGCAGAAGAAGCAAAAATGCCGCCATGCAACTCGCCCAACAAGGCTACCAAGTCGTAGAACTCAACACGGGTTTCAACTCGTGGAAAGGCGAAGTAGAACGATAATTAGATATTAACAAATAACCCCATACACTCATGAAACACGAAATTGCAGTGGGCGTGATGACCGCCCCAAAGATTGAAGCAGTCATTCCAGGTCCTCACTCTACACCAGAGCGTCCTACCTTCCTACTCAAGAATGTTCGCATTGGCATTGGATTCCACTGGGATCGCCTCGAAGACCAAGAGTTTGAAGGTACACTCGAAATACGCGATAACGCCGATGGCACACAGACCGCCATCAACCGCCTTGACGTGGAAGACTACCTCAGTTCGGTAATCACCTCCGAGATGTCAGCCACCTCCTCGCTCGAACTGCTGAAAGCACATGCTGTTATCTCCCGCAGTTGGGTACTCCGCCCAATCATCAGCCCTTCCACTGGCACCGACAAACCTGATTTGAGCGACCCTGATCGCCATGTAATCTGGTACGAACGTGACGCACACGAGGGCTTTGATGTATGCGCCGACGACCACTGCCAACGCTACGAGGGTATCACCCGCCGTGATGAGCACCCCGAGGCAGCAGCCAACGTGCAAAAAGCCATTGATGCGACACGCGGACAAGTGCTGATGTACGATGGCAAAGTATGCGATGCACGCTTCTATAAGGCTTGTGGTGGCGCCACCGAACTCTTTGAGAACGCTTGGGCAAACGAACATTATCCATACCTCGAGGCTGTCCGCGATGAAATTGGCACTCCCCTACCCGATTTGACTATTGAGGAGAATGCGCAAGCGTTTATCCGCACTTCTCCTTCTGCTTATTGCAATACCACCGACGAGCGCATCCTCAGTCAAGTCCTCAACAACTATGACCAAGAGACCAAAGACTTCTACCGTTGGACGGTTCAATACACCGCAGCCGAACTGAGCGACATCATCCGTGAGCGTTCGGGTATTGACTTTGGCGAAATCCTCGACCTCGTACCTATCAAGCGTGGTCCTTCGGCTCGTTTGTATGAGATGCAGATTGTCGGCAGCAAGCGCACCATGGTGATTGGTAAGGAGTTAGAGATCCGCAAATGGCTAAGCCGCAGCCACTTGTATAGTAGCGCCTTTGTAGTAGATCGCAACGAACAAGGCGACTTCATCTTGACAGGTGCAGGCTGGGGACACGGTGTAGGACTTTGCCAAATCGGTGCCGCCGTCATGGCAGACAAGGGTTACACCTACGAACAAATCCTCGCCCACTATTTCCCAGGCAGCGAACTCAAAACCATATAATTAGCACGATTACGATTTATCAACACAAGGCGTTGTAGGAGCAATTCCACAACGCCTTGTTCTGCCTCAAAGGACAAACATTTTTGTAAAATACAAAAATAATTACAGTTTTACTTGTATATCTACAAAAAATATTGTACCTTTGCAACGTCAACTTTCTTTTGAAGAAATTAACACATTATTTATTCACTCAACAATTTGTGCACTTATTATGAAAAAAGTCTTACTTCTGACAATCACAATATCCCTCGCATGTTGCATGTGCTTTGCCCAAAGCGCAAAATCAGCTCGCAAAAAAATTGTCAATCTACGAGGCGAATACACATATGTAGTTCCCGAAAATGTAACGCTAGAGCAAGCAAAAAAGATTGCCCGAGAAAGAGCTATCCAGCAATGCTTGGCGGATGAATTTGGTACCTTAGTCGGTCAGAACAATGCCACCGTGATGCACACCGTCAATGGTCAAACCGACACCAAGAACTACTCCATCGGAAGCGTAGTAGTAAAAGGCGAATGGTTAGGTGATACCAAAGCACCAGTCTATACCACCAAAATCAACGATAAGACAGGAGAACTGATTGTCATTGTCAAGGTATGGGGAAAAGCAAGCAAGTTGGAAAGTGCTACCACCAATGTTTCGGTCAAAGTACTATGCAACGGTACCGACGAGAGATACGAACGAGAAATCGTTTACGAAGGCGACCGTTTCTATGTGTCGCTTAGTTCACTATCCGATGGATATGTATGCATGTATCTCATCGATGAAGACGGCAATGCACTCTGCCTATTGCCCTATATCAATGAGAGTGCAGGTAGCCATCCTATAGAGGGCAATAAACGACATGTGTTCTTTTCTCCAGAGCATAGCGACAACGCGGACATCGTGGACGAATATATCATGAGTTGTGCTCGCGACAGCGAAGTCAACACACTATACGTAATCTTTTCGCCTAACACATTCTCACGTCCTCTAGAAGACATTACTACCGAAGATGCCATACAATTGCAAGACCTTGAAGATTGGTTGCTCAAAGCGCGTCTCGATGACCCAGATATGCAACTCATTCGCCAAAATATCATCATCAAAAAAGTACGATAATGAAACGACTATTACTATTTGCGATCACACTCTTGTATTACTCTACTGCAGCTCTATGGGCTCAGAATGCTGGTGTAGAAAATGCGTTAAAGGCTAAATATCCATATGTGCAGTTCTATCCCGATAAGAACGGATGGTACTTACTCAAATACCAACACAAGGGACAAACTTTCTACGGCATGGCTGATGACAGAGGTAATATTGTTGTCTCTCAGGGTTTAGAATATAAACTCTACGACGGCTTCATCGAATTTCATCTCATTGATGCGCGAAAAAAAGCCGCACACGATGCTTGGAAGCAGAAAATGAACGAATACGCCGTTGCACTCACCAAATACGAACAAGTCGAATCCACATACCAAGCACAACTCAAAGCATACAACGAGAAATATAAATATGCCGAACGAGTAGCCAAAGATCGTTACAACCAGGCAGTAGCTCGTGCTAAAAGCCAAGCTCAGGCTGAAGCGAAGCAAAGCGCTTCCAATAGCGGCAATAGCCTACTCGGCAATATTCTAGGAGGTATCGCAGCAGCTGCATCGCAAATAGCCGCTGGGAATAGCGTCAAATACGAACCTATCTTACAAACCGTACTAGCTGAACACCAGATCCTCACACCTCCTGCCCAACCTTATAATCCGAAACCAGAGAAACCTAACGAACCTTCTGACGGACACTATTGGAAGGCTTTCTCTTTCCAGCAACCATGCCCATACGATGAAGTTGACTACAAGGCCATTACATCCAAGGGGGGATTTGCAGACGTCAAGAAGGATGGACTATACGGACTAGTGGATGCAGAGATGAATCTCATCGTTCCATGCACCAGCGACAAACGTGTCAAAAAAGCAGTTCTAAACAACAAGAACCTCCTCATTTGCGTCAATGGAAAGTATGGTGTGCTATCGCCTACAGGCAAAGAACTTCTGCCTTGCCAATATCTTGATATCCGACAATCAGCGAGTTATCTACTCTGCAACCATGACCACAAATGGGGAGTCTTCACTAGCCAAGCCAAAGAACTCTATCCTTGCCAATATCAAGATATTAAATTGGATAAGATCGGCAATAAACTATGCCTATTTACCCAACAGAAAGGGCTATGGGGACTAACCGATTTTCATTCTGGTAAGGAACTACTACCTTCCAACTATTCCAACATGGAAGCTTTTGGACCACACAATGAATATATCAAGAGTATCAAAGATGGTAAAGTAGGCCTATACACGGCCAACGGAGTACTGATGTTCCCATGCGAGTTTACGGATATCAAGATGGTCAACTTAATTGGATTCAAAAAACCTATATTTGAATTACATCAGAGCAAGACCGTTGGACTATACGATCAAGAGGGTGTAACTATCATTCCTATAGGCAGATACACATCCTACTCCCCTATTCAGTCTTACTTCAAAGTATGTGACAACAAGCACTATGGTATCTGCGCACAGAATGGCGAGGAGATAGTGCCATGTGCGTACTATCTAGACATCCAATATCATGCCCAAGCCAAGGTGTTTGCCGTCAGCAATACAAACGGACATACCGTCGTTGCGTTCAATGGACAAGAACTCTTCCCACCTATCAAAGATCTCACGATCAAAGAAATCCATGGCGACTACATTCTGGTACAAGATGGCCAGAAGTTCGGTGCTATCAATTACGCTGGCAAACTCATCGTACCTGCCAAATGCAGTAAACCCGAGCAAGTGGGCAAAAAGGTACAAGCATACACAAAAAAGAACAATCTCACAGAGGAAAATCAACCTGCTCTAGCTCATATCGACGAAGTATATACAGCCTTTCAACACAGATATGATCAATATATCCAATCACAACAATCATTCAGTTTCTTCGCACAAAACTATGTAGAGCGAATCATCAACGATTGGCAGAAAAAAGGCGAGTTCGAAAAGATCACCGACTGGCAAAAGCGCGTAAACGTAGAAACACGCCAACAGATGGTCTATACCCTCACGCTAGAAGCACAAAAGGCATACATAGAAAAGAATCAGAAACTACTTCCTAAGGATCAACTTCAAATAGTAGGTAACTACGATCCAGATAACGAGACTTTCCGCATCAAAACTACCTATTGCGAACATGATATCCTAGTACCTGTACCTATGGCTGACGCACAAGAGTTCAAAACCGCGTTTGCAACCCTCAAACACGAACCTACTTTCTATGTTGAAAACGACAAAATGGGATTAGCTGAATATAGTTTCTATCTAGCGCCCAACAAGGTTTACAAGTATAGCAACGAAGCTTCACTGCAGTACAATATCGCTCATGTTAACTACGATTTTGATGACATATCCATCGACACCAATTTGGGTACAACAACCAGAACTGGCAAACAAACCATCTCTACATCTACCATTTCCATCGGCAAATCGGATGTAGATATCAATATCCCTCAGACCAACCACAAGCAAGAAAACACTTTTGTTGTCATCATTGCCAACACTAACTACGACGATGCACCTGCCGTACAATATGCTTACAACGATGGCACAATCTTCAAAGATTATTGCATCAAGACCCTAGGTATCCCTGAGGAAAACATACAGTTCAAAGCCGATGCCACCTTCAACCATATACGTCAAGCTATCAACTGGCTACGCGAAGTGGCGCACAACCAAGCCATCAGCGAGGATAAGAAGATTATTTTCTACTACTCTGGACATGGTATCCCTGATGAACTAACACGCGCCACCTACCTACTTCCTAAGGATGGCAACCCAATTGATATCGCTGCTACGGGCTACAAGATCAATGATCTTTACGACATGCTTTCCGAGATCTCATCCGAAAGCGTTGTACTTCTCGATGCCTGCTTCAGCGGACTGAGCAAATCTGGAGGCGCACTAGCATCCACAAAAGGCGTAGTACGCGTCAATAGCCGCATTCCACAAGGCAATAGCGTTATTTTTTCCGCTTCTTCTAGCAACGAAGTGGCACACCAATACGAAGAGAAAGCACACGGACTATTTACCTACTACCTCCTCAAGAAGCTACAAGAAACCAAAGGTAACGTGAATTTTGAACAATTATTTGACTATATCAAGAGCAATGTAGCACGCACTTCATTAACTAATGCTAAAATCAAGAAATCACAAACTCCAACTATTGTCGCAGGAGCTAAAGTGAGCAATTGGCAAGAACGCACACTGCTCTAACTCACAAAACTTTTCAATTGTTTTCTTGCATATCTGCAAAAAAAGCAGTACCTTTGCGCGATTTTTGGCTTTTTGTGCTCTGTGCACATAAAACCCTATTGAAACATTGAAACTTTAAAACATTTAAAACAGCCCATTAGGGCCTGAATATATGGACGCAAAATACAATCCAACAGACATCGAAGCCAAATGGTATCAATATTGGCTTGACCAAAAGTTGTTTCACAGCACGCCTGATAGTCGTGAGGCATACACCGTAGTAATCCCTCCACCAAACGTGACGGGTGTACTGCACATGGGACACGTACTCAATAACACTATCCAAGATATTCTTGTGCGTCGTGCACGTCTCGAAGGCAAGAACGCGTGTTGGGCACCTGGTACTGACCACGCGAGTATCGCTACCGAAGCCAAAGTGATCAAACGCCTCAAAGAGCAAGGAATCAACAAGAGCGACCTTACCCGTGAGGAGTTTCTCAAACATGCTTGGGCTTGGACAGAGGAGCACGGAGGTATCATCTTGAAGCAATTGCGCAAACTCGGTTGCTCATGCGACTGGGACCGTACTGCCTTCACCATGGACGAGACACGCTCCAAGGCGGTGATAGATGTGTTCTGCGACCTATACAACAAGGGACTGATTTATCGCGGACTGCGTATGGTGAACTGGGACCCAGAGCGCCAAACAGCACTATCCGACGAGGAGGTGATCTACCAAGAGGAGCATAGCAAGTTGTACTACATGAAGTACTACGTAGTAGAGCCTGTAGGCGAGGAGGCAAACGCAGAGGGCAATGTGGTTCACCAAGACGAAAAAGGTTACTACGCGGTAGTCGCTACCACCCGTCCTGAGACTATCATGGGCGACGTGGCGATGTGTATCAACCCTAAAGACCCGAAGAACCAATGGTTGAAAGGCAAGCACGTGATTGTGCCTAAGGTAGGTCGCGTGATTCCTGTGATCGAGGACCGCTATGTGGAGATTGAGTTCGGTACAGGTTGCTTGAAGGTGACTCCTGCACACGACGTGAACGACTACGCATTGGGACAAAAATATGACCTCACCACCTATGATATATTTACCGCAGACGCGCACGTGAACGTAGAAGGATTAGAGGCAGATATCTATCCAAACGTGGCTGCATACCAAGGTATGGACCGCTTCGACTGCCGCAAGCAAATCGTAGTAGATTTGCAAGCAGAGGGATTAGTAGAGAAAGTGGAAGACTATACCAACAAAGTGGGTTACTCCGAGCGTACCAATGTGCCTATCGAGCCACGCCTCAGCTTGCAATGGTTCATCCGCATGCAACACTTTGCTGACATAGCGTTGCCACCAGTAATGAACGACGACATTGTATTCTATCCAACAAAATACAAAAATACCTACCGCAACTGGCTGGAGAATATCAAAGACTGGTGTATCTCACGCCAACTATGGTGGGGACACCGTATCCCTGCGTACTACGAGAAAGCATTGCTCGAAGAGACAGGTGCCGAGAACTATCCAGAGGATAAGATTATCGTAGCTCCAAGCATTGAGGCGGCTGCCGAGAAATCGGGATTGAAAGTTGAGGAATTGATGCAAGATGAAGGCGCGTTGGACACTTGGTTCAGTTCGTGGTTGTGGCCAATCAGTTTGTTCGACGGCATCAACAACCCTGGTAACGAGGAGATTAACTACTACTACCCAACCGCAGACCTTGTGACGGGTCCAGATATTATCTTCTTCTGGGTGGCACGTATGATCATGGCAGGTTATGAGTATATCGGTAAGATGCCATTCCGTCATGTATATTTCACAGGTATTGTGCGCGATAAATTGGGCCGCAAGATGTCTAAGTCATTGGGTAACAGCCCAGACCCACTGGATTTGATTGAGCGTTTCGGCGCGGACGGCGTGCGTATGGGTATGATGCTTTGCGCACCTGCAGGCAATGATATTTTGTTTGATGACAGTCTTTGCGAGCAAGGTCGTAACTTCTGCAACAAGATTTGGAACTGCTTCCGCCTCATCAAAGGATGGGAAGTAGCAGACGCCGAAATGCCTGCTACCAATAAGTGGGGCGTTGACTGGTTTGATGCTGTATTGGCTAAAGCACAAGAGGAGGTGGCTGACTTGTTCAGCAAATACCGCCTCAGCGAAGCATTGATGGCTATCTACAAACTCTTCTGCGACGATTTCTCGGGTTGGTACTTGGAAATCATTAAACCTGCATACGGTCAGCCAATTGATAAGGCAACATATGAGAAGACGATCCAGTTTATGGATACGATGCTCAAACTCTTGCATCCATTCATGCCATTTATTACTGAGGAGTTGTGGCAAGCTATTGAGGACCGCAAAGAGGGTGAATCACTCATGGTTTCTCCAATCAATGCTACACAACCGCTAAACAACACTACACAACTGCTACACGACGCTACACAATGCTTCGATATCATCTCTGCAATCCGCAATATCCGTGCACAGAAGAATATCTCTCCTAAGGAGGTGTTGACACTCGTTTGCCCAGAGGCATTGCCAGCAGTGGTAGTAAAGTTGGCGAATGTAGAGTTGGCTGTAGGTGCGGAGAAGAGCGCTGGTAGCGCATCTTTCATCATCGGTACCACCGAGTACAGCGTACCATTGGAGAAGTTCATCAATGTGGACGAAGAATTGAAGAAACTCGAGGCCGAGTTAGCTCACCAAGAGGGATTCCTCCGTGGCGTGATGGGCAAGCTCAACAACGAGCGTTTCGTGCAAAACGCAAAACCAGAGGTGGTTGAATTGGAGCGCAAGAAGAAAGCCGATGCTGAAATGCGTATCGCTACGCTCAAAGAAGCCATCGCCGCACTCAAAGCATAAGAGAGTTATGTCTGTACACATTCAAAATAGTCGTATGACGACCACGCGCCTTCGCAAGATGAAGCAAGAGGGCGAGAAGATTGCGATGCTCACCAGCTATGATTTCACGCTCACCCATCTGCTAGATCAGGCGGGTATAGAGATGATCTTGGTGGGCGATAGCGCATCGAATATCGTATGCGGAAATCGCTATACACTGCCTATCACGGTGGAGGAGATGATCTTCCTCACCAAAGGTGTGGTTCGCGCAGCGGAGCATGCATTGGTGGTGATCGATATGCCATTTGGTAGTTACCAAGTGAGTGAAGAGCAAGCAGTTACCAACGCGCTGAAGATGATGAAGGAGTCGGGCGCCGACGCCGTCAAGCTCGAGGGTGGCGAGGAGATTCTGCCTGCTATCCGCCATATGGTGCAGGCGGGTGTACCCGTGATGGGTCACCTGGGATTGACCCCACAAAGCGTAAACCAGTTGGGCGGCTATGGCCTTCGCGGAAAAGGCGAAGCAGAGGCCGAGAAACTGCTGCGTGACGCAAAATTGCTAGACGAGGCAGGCTGTTTTGCTATCGTGCTGGAGAAGATCCCAGCTGAGTTAGCTAAGCGCGTAACGGAGATGGTGAGTTGCCCTACGATAGGTATTGGCGCAGGCAATGTGACCGATGGTCAAGTATTGGTACTGCATGATATGCTAGGACTGAACGAAGGCTTCAAACCAAAATTCTTGCGTCAGTTTGCGCACTTGGGCGAAGCGGTGAAGGGCGCTGTAAGCGACTATATCACCGCAGTAAAAAACACAACCTTCCCTAATCAAGAGGAGAGTTATTAGGCGCGAAGCACAGTTTAGAGGCAATGATAAAGAAAAGCGTCAGGATTCTACCCTGACGCTTTCTTTATGCAATGCTTCCATCACTTCGCGGACAAGCTGCTCACTCAGTCCATGCTGCTTACCCTGCTCGAGGCAGTGCTGGAGTACCTGCTCATAACGCTCGGGTTGGATGACCGGTTCGCCATGTGCATGTTTCCACTCGCCAATCTCGCGAGCCACCTCCACACGTTGTGAGATGATATCCCACAACTGTTGGTCCAACTGATCAATATTTGCGCGAAGCGCTTCTAAATCTTTCATTTTCATGTCGTATATATAGTATCGCAACTACTGCGGTACCTTTTCCGCTGCAAAATTACACATTTTTTTGCATATCTGCAAAAAAAGCAGTACTTTTGTGGCCTTAATATATCATAAACAATGAAACTTTCAAAAATCATCATACTCCTTCCGATTTTTCTACTCTTGATCGGTTGCCGCACACAAAACACCCTCCTCTCTAGGGAGGGGATGAAGGTAGGCTTCACACCCGATACCACAGCGCTCCCCTCTTTCCCCGCAGAGGCACTTTATGTATTAGGTGCACAATGGGAGGCGGACACTCTGCTGCAAGCTGACATGACTATTGCCGAGTATATGGAGCAAGAGCTCATTCGCCTCTATCCCGAAAAAGCATACAAGGGATATATCAATCGTCTCTGCTCAACAGCAGACCAATTGTTGGTCAGTTTGGCGCAACGCCCTACTCTCTTTGCCCCCAAGCAACAAGAGATACGATTTGCACATGGTCAATCGCCCAGTGGTACATTATATGCAACACTCGATTCTCTATCTGTGGAAAAGGAATTGCAAGTGCTAGAACTCACGCCACAAGAAGAGGCAGATTGGCAACGATTGCAAGCATTGGCACATAGTGACCAACCACTCACACGAGAAGCATTTGACACGCTCAATATTGAATTCTTCGAGGAAGAGAATATCCTCACAACCTTGCTGCTATGGCGTGGTCCGCGTTTGTTCTACCGCGTGCTGCAGAGCAAAGCGCGTGCCGAGAAATTGGCGTATTACTACTATGGCGAGGCTACCAATAATGGTCGTCCAGGCGATGCTTTTAAGCATATCTATGTGAATGTGCTATTGCGCACTTATGTGGGCGAATGGATGTCACATGCGATTATGGATATCTTTTGGGAGTGGAAGAGCCCCAATGCTCCATGTGACCATTTTATGGATTTGCACAATAATATCATCGGTCGCCAGACGCGCTACGATGATTTTACAACTCTTGACGCACAGTGCAATGCCGATATGCGCCATTGGCTACAATGGGGCGAGAATGTGCAACATTTCGTTCAGGACTCGGCGAATGGTCATCGCCAATCGTGGGATAAAGAGACGCCCACCTTCATCGTCGAACCTGCCGCACAGCAGGTCAGCGATACGCAGTATATCTATTGGGATAAGTAGAGCGGGCTACGACCAGACTTTGTCGCCCACGACAACCATTTCGATAAGGTCGAGGTTGGCCAATACTAATAAATGACTTGGGTTAACATTGATGCAAATTTATTACCTCATGAGTAGGTGCAAATCCTACCGCTCAATGGGTGATTGCTTTTAATGAAAACGGCTGAGCGAGTGCTCAGCCGTTTGGTGTGTGAAACTCCTCCTTAATTATACCACCTTTACAAACTCGCCGATGATGCAGAATTCCTCTATATCATCAGGAGAAAGGATGATTGGCTCATATGAATGATTCAGTGGGTGTAGTTCGATGGATTCGTGCGCCCATTCGCCAAATTCATTGTACTTCTTGGTGCTATGATATTCTTTGATGGAATAACTCCCCTCATACTCCGTATCTACGCTGCCTTGATGCTCTGCGAGGATGATTTTGCCTTCGCGTGAGCCACCTTGATAGCGTTGGAACAAGCAATAGTCGCCATCATGGATGCGTGGTTCCATAGAGTGACCAACTGCCTGAATAATAAACTTATTGCAGTCTTTCTTGCCAAAACCGTCCACTTGCATCCAGCCAATCTGCTCTGCTGGTTCATAATGACCGAAAAGACCGCAAGCAGCTCGTACTGAATACACTGGATAATAGGCAATAAATTTTTGCTCCTCATCCACTTCCTCTAATATAAGTGGTTGTGTTTCCGTTTCTGCTGAGGATACAGGTTGTTCGGTTGCTATTTTTTGCTCTTGCAATGCTGGGCGTACATCGCTATTGTTGTCGGTCCATTGTTCGCATTGTCGGATGACAATCTCCATTGCATTCTCGGTGGCCTCTGGTGGGTAGTTATACTTCTTTAAGAGGCGTTTCACCAGTCGGCGCATGCCTGCGCGAGCTGACTCCTTCTTCTGCCAATCAATGGTGCGGTTCTTGCGAAGCATGTCGGTGAGTTCTTTGGTCATCGCCACCAGTTCTTCGTTGGTATAGAAATCTTGTACCGCTTCGGGTTTGGTAAGTGCATCGTAGAAGGATTTTTCTTCGCTATTCAATCCCAGTTCATTGCCCTGTTTTTCTGCTTCGGAGATATCATTTGCCAAGTGCAATAATTCTTGGATTACCTCTTCGTTGGTGAGCATGCCTTTGAGGTAGTTGGATAATGAGCGATTTAGCAGTTCGGAGAATTTCTCGGCTTGTATCAAGTTGGTGTGTTGATAATGCTTCACGCGCTCGTTGATGAGGTTTTTGAGTATCTCGATAGCGATATTCCTCTCTTTCATGCGTGCTATCTCAGCCAAGAACTTCGCGTCGAAGATAGAGAACTCCTCTTGTACATCGGCAAAGAGATTGATGATGCTATCGCTCTTGATACTCTGTTTGAGCAGGGCATTGATGCGTTCGTTGATGTCCCGTAAGGATATTTTTCCTCTGCCCTCTACGCGCGTGATGAGTGTGCGTACTGCCTCGAAGTATGCCGAATGTAGGCGTTCATCGTAGCTGAGCAGACTATGGCAGAGCGAGCGTGCTTGAATGAGCAGTTGTGCCTGTTTGACAAACTGATTTTTGGTTTCTTGTTTGTCGGCAGACTGCAAGTAGTCCACACCTCTGCTGATGGCTTTGGCACGTTGCAGGTCGGATGTGCCGAAGAATGCTGAGTAGTCGAAACCGTGTAGCAGATCGCGGCAGACTTCGAGTCGCTTTTGAAATTCTGGGTATGCTGTTTTGGATATGTCGGTATCGCCGTAGTTCTCGCGGTCGCGAATGGTGTACTCCTTCATTGCTTGCTTGAGCGCAGCAGCTATACCTACATAATCGACCACCAAACCGCCCTGCTTGTCGCCGAACACGCGATTGACGCGCGCAATGGCTTGCATGAGGTTGTGTCCTGCCATGGGTTTGAATACATACATGGTGGACAGCGATGGTACATCAAAGCCCGTTAGCCACATATCTACTACAATGGCTATCTTGAGTGGGCTATCATTGTCTTTGAAGCGTTTCTCAAGTTCCTTTTTGTGGGTATCGTTGCCGATGATTGGTCGCCATTCTTCGGGGTCTTGGTTGCCCGATGTCATCACTACTGCCACTTTCTCTGTCCACAGTGGGCGCAGTTGCAAGATGCGCTGATAGATCTTCATGGCTATTGGGCGTGAGTATGCCACAATCATGGCCTTGCCCGTCTGCTCGTATTGGCGGTAATCTTCGTAGTGGGTGAGGATGTCATCTACCAAAGAGTTGATGGTTTCATCTGCACCCAACAGCGAATCAATGCGCGCTAGTTCGCGTTTGCTTTTCTCGATAGCGTACTCTTCGGCTTCTTCTGCCATCTGGTCGTATTCGGCATCAATGCGTTGCAGGGTGGCTTCATCGAGTTTGAGATTGACCACACGACTCTCGTAGAAAACGGGGCGAGTGGCACCATCTTTGACGGCTTGGGTCATATCGTAGATGTCAATATAATCGCCAAATACCTCGCGTGTGGAGTGGTCTTTGAAGGAGATAGGTGTACCTGTGAAGCCGATATATGTAGCGTTAGGCAGGGCGTTGCGCACCATACGCGCTGCGCCAATCTTGAGCTTGCCTGTCTGTTTGTCAATGGTCTCGGTGAGTCCGTATTGGCTACGATGGGCTTCATCCGCAACAACGATGATGTTTCTGCGTTGGGATAGTGGTTCTTCGCCTTCTTCGAACTTCTGCATGGTGGTGAAGAAGATACCATTGGCTTCGATACCGTCCAGCAGTTCGCTGAGGTGTTTTCTGCTTTTGGCTTGTACGGGCACTTGGCGCAAAAAGTCGGCGCACTTGCTGAATTGCCCAAAGAGTTGATTGTCGAGGTCTGTGCGGTCGGTAATGACCACGATGGTAGGTGAAGATAGCGCACGCTGTAGGCATTTGGCGAAGAATACCATTGACAGGGACTTGCCGCTACCCTGTGTATGCCAGAACACACCACCTTTGCCGTTGGTGGTAGTAGCTTCTTTGACGGAAGTGATGGCTTTGCGCACGGCATAGAACTGGTGGTAACCAGCCAGTATCTTGGCACTCTGTTTCTCCTCTTTGGAGAAGCAGATAAAGTCGCGCAGGATTTCGATTAGTCGCTCTTGCTCAAACATACCGCAGAAGAGCACATGGAAATTGGCGAAGTGGTTGTCTTCGGTTTGTCCATCTACTGTTTTCCATTCCATGAATCGGTCCTCGCCCGAAGTGATGGTACCTGCTTTGGATGTCACCAAGTCGCTCATCACACAGAAAGCGTTATAGACAAACAGCGACGGTATCTCTTGCATGTAGTTGCGCAGTTGGGCGTATGCTTCCGATACATTGGTTTCGGTGCGTGAGGGTGATTTGAGTTCCATCACCACCAATGGCAGACCATTGATAAAGACAATGATATCTGCTCGGCGCACGGAATGTTCTTCTATGGACCATTGGTTGGCAACTACAAAATTGTTGTGCAATGGGTGGTCGTAGTCTATGAGCCGAACGCATGCGGAGTGTTGTTCTTTGCCGTCGAAATAGCTGACATCTACTCCGTTTTGCAGGTAATCTGTAAATACCTCATTGCGTAGCACGAGTGAGCCCGTGTCGATTTGCCGAATCTTATCTATGGCTTCTTGAATAGCCACAGCAGGCAGAGCAGGATTGATAGCCAATAGCGACTGCTGCAGACGGTCGAGGAATAGTGGCTCGGTATAATCGCGCTCTATATCCGGACCGTAGATATACTCATACCCAAGTTGTTGAGTAAACAACTCAATAATCGCTTGCTCGTAGTTCGCTTCGTTGAAGGTATCTTTGCTCATAGTGGCTGTATGATTAAATCTCTATATGACGTGAGGATGCAAATCCATTTTTGTCTTGCTCGTTATGGGAAATATAGCCCAATTGGTTGCTCATCAAGCGCGTAGTGCCAATCTGTGCATCTATATTGCGGTGTGAGTGTCCGTATATCCAATAATCAATACCAGAATCCGCTATATAGTCGCCCAATTCTACTGTAAATGCTCCGCTGATAGTACTTCCACGAAATTCCTCTGCTGTACATAAGTGCGTAGGTACATGGTGTGTAAGTACAATCTTGGTTTTGGCTTGGCTGTCTGCCACTGCTTTTTTGATAAATTGTAAGCAGCGTTCATGCTCGTGATTAAAGTCCTCAGCTGTTAAGCGATGTCCGTTGTACATGATTCGGTAGAAGTCGCTCACATTGCGTTCAGTAAGGAAAGCATCGTGGGGCTCTATCTTCGCCCACAATGTAGAAACGATGATATCTATATCCTGCAAGTGCACTACGCTATTGTAGTAGGCATGCACGTTGTGGCGAATCTGTTTGCAATAGCCATCAGGCATAGTAGCCAAATCGTAATGCCCATAGAAATCATGATTGCCGAGGCAAACAATCACTTGGCTATAGTTGGCAGATGCCCAGTCCCAGAAAGTATAATCGCTATAGGTGTCTTGTCCTGACTGTGGCAAATCAAGATACGCGCTATCGCCAGCAATGAGAAGTATATCACCCGTCACTTCTAATGGGTGTTCTTGCAGATACAGTCGATTATGTGGAAACTCTAAATGTAAGTCGCTGACAAATTGTATTTTGAGTTCTTGTGGTTGATACGATGCTGCAGTACGAAGAATCTCAAAGACCATGTCCGTTCGTTCTATTTCATCGGGATTGATGGCACATTCTATTTCTTCGGAAAGATTGGGACGCTTTAGCATGGCAGCAAACTGCTCGGCAAGATAATTCTTAACCAATCCCTTTTCTGCTTGAAAGTTATCAAGAAAGTCCGTGCAATAGTTTAGTACATAGATAATGTCCTCAAAATCTTTCGCTCCACGCCAATCTGCTCCACCTCGCGAAAGGAGTGCTTCTATTTTTGTGGCGATATAATAGGTCACAGGCAGTCGATATATCAGCTGTCCAGAGGGCAATGTATATAGTTCGCGATGCTCAAAGCCGATGCGATACCATCTATTGCCAAAGGAAAGACTTTGCTCATTCATTGACATTACATCCACTAATTCGCCATTATATACCCAGCGGCATATCACTGGCGGCTCAGAGTCGTGATCGTTGTGGAAATGCTTCTCGCGGAGCAATTCTTCGAAAGCCGCATGTTCTGCATACGAGTTAGAATCGACTACGCAATCCACATCCAAGGTCGTCCGCGGTTCCGTAGCTGTTGGGTCGGTAGCATACGCACCAGCCATAGCACCACCTACATACACGAGGCGTGCATTGAGTTCTTGCATGGCTGACGCAATAGTCTGCAAACGCTCGTTATTGGTTTTCTGCATAACCATTGATATGTTTGGCTAATTCCGCAATAGCAATCTCTCTCTCGCGCACGCGACCCATACGGAGAGTGTCCACTATCACTAATAGTTGATATAATTCATCGTCTTCTCTGACAGCTTGAGAGATAGTATTGTATAATGGCTGAATCTGCTGCCCGCGCGCAGAACCTTTGACATCGTGCCATACATAACTCTCATTGTCATTTGAAAGTTGCTCTTTGATGGGCGATGCGCTGATATATGTTGGCACCCCTCGCCCTACACGCCCTGCCTCAGCTGGGAATACATATTGAATGCCATGTATAAGAAACTCCTGCAACGCCAACGTGTTTACACGCTTTTTATTGCGATCAACGAGTTGAGCTTTCTTACAGCGTTCCAAGCACTCGCTAACCGTTGAAGCACTCATACCTAATGAAGCAGCCAATCCGTTGGCAGAAAGGATCTTCCCTTGCGAGGTTAATTTCTTCAATAAAACAACAATATCTTGCGGTTTCATATCTTTGTATATTAGATAATTATCTGATATATTTCGCAATTCGCGAATAGCGAATGGTTATTCGGCTGCAAAGGTACTACTTTTATATGAAATGTGCAAGAGATTTATTAGCAAAAATATTGTTTTACAGAGTTTTTTGGTGATTTTTCACCAATATTCGCTTTGAACGTACCAAAATGTTCCATTAAATCGTTGTTATTTCCTGTTTTCACCTTTCAATTTGTGCAATGTATCTCTATAATGATACCACTCCGTTACCACTCTGATGTTCATGGGTGGCTGTTAGATGAAATAGTATGTACGTTTACTTTAGTTGTTTTCTGATCTGTTGTTTGCGGTTTAATAGACTATCCTTCCGTTGCTTAAGAGTATCTATAGTCCCTTGATAGGGATTCGGAAGAAATCCATATATATGACTATTCTTTTCCTCTCCATCAGCTCTCAATTTTGCGATTTGAGCATTAATCTCCACTATTTCTTTGTCTATATCTGCTAATTCTTTTTCCCTATTTTGTTGCAATACGGCTTTATTGGCTCTCTTCGCTTCGATGAAAGCCCATATTGAAATGCCAACTCCAATAGCAGCAATGCTTATTGATATTATAGATTCTACATCCATGGACTAGTAATGTGAATTTTTAAAAGTTTGTTTAATTTCTTCTTGTATATTTCTTGTTGATATACTTTGTTTATTTTCACAAAAACATTGAAAAAGAGATTCATATTTATCACCATTTTCAATATGTTGTAATATAAATTTTGATTTCTTCATATCAGAAAAATCCAAAATATCACTTAGTTTACATGTTGATTGCGAAATCGTATTATTTTCTTTAATCATCTGAGTTAGTATATTGTCTGCATAATCTAATATAGATACATATTCA
>JAZNKZ010000071.1:0-28492 GCA_045578815.1 Paludibacteraceae bacterium | reverse complement strand
TTTTTTTGTACCTTTGCAGTCAAATTATACAACCAATATTTACTATATTAATAAATGTTCAATATCTAGATATTATGGACGAGCGTGAACGATTAATCGAAATAATGAAATCTCAGGAACTTAATTCGAAGCAACTTTCTTTGAAGTTAGGTGTGAGTGCTGGTACTATTTCTAATATTATAGGTGGTAGAAACAAGCCTAGCTTAGAATTTTTACAGAATGTAGCTAATCACTTTCCATTCATTAGTCCTACTTGGTTATTTTTAGGTTTTGGGGAAAAATATATTGAAGGTTATATTCCTGGCTCATTAGAAGCGGGGAATACTTTATTTTCTCAAGTGGAACCAGCTACTAGCGCTAAGAATGAATCTCCGATGGAGTCGCGTGTAACGAATGATGCTGTTGTTTCTGTGGCAGTGCAATCTACTTCTGTACGTACCATACAAAAGATAGTAATCTTCTACTCAGATGGCACATTTGAAGAAAGATAAAAAAGAATTAGGAACATCTTTTGGGATGTTCCTAATATTTTTCTGCGGAAAGTGAGGGATTTCGATGTAATCCCTAAAGTCAGCCGACAGCATCCTTGCATAAAAATAAAAAAAACGGCTTGCTCAAATAAACTTGGACAGACAGTTTTTTATTTTTTTTGCGGAAAGTGAGGGATTCGAACCCCCGATACGCTTACGCGTATACCGCATTTCGAGTGCGGCTCTTTCGACCACTCAGACAACTTTCCTTCAAACGTGACTACAAAGGTACTGCTTTTTTCTTAAATAAACAAATATTACCTATTATTTTTTCAATTTTCTGCGATTGAATACCAATAAATAATCTAACTTCAACCAGCTAAAGCCGTCCAACATCTATATTTCCACTTCTTCGCCCTTCTCTGGAATCATAATATCTCTAAAACCTGCCTCATACAAATGATCTTTCATCGCTTCTTGTGCGCTGCTCTCGCCGTGTACAATAAAGGTCTTGCGTATTTGCTCAATGTCTTGACAACCTGTAAAATAGTGTATCATCTCCTGGTAATCACCATGTCCCGAAAAGCCCTCTATCTTGGTTACTTGTGCACGAATTCTGTGGTCATATCCAAATATACTCACATAGCGCAAACTAGGGTCTTGTATGCGTGCACCTAACGATGTTGGGGTACAATAGCCTACAATCAATATCGTCGTTGTTGGGTCATCTATATGGTTTGATACGTGGTGCTTGATGCGTCCTGCCTCCAACATACCTGATGCAGAAATCACGATACATGGTTGTTGGCTTTTATTCAGTGCCTTTGAGTCATTGAGGTCGGTAATATAATGCAAGGTATTAAACCCAAATGGATCTGGGTCAAAGCGCATAGTATCACGCACTTGCTCGTTCAACGTATCGGCATAACGGCGAAATATCTCCGTTGCATTAGCCGACAATGGAGAATCTACATATACTGGCACACGTTCTAGTCGTCCATCATTGTATAATTCATTCAGCACATACACAATCTCTTGTGTCCTACCCACCGAGAACGACGGAATCAGTAGCTTGCCTTTCTTGTACATACATGTCTCTTCCACCACGCCCAGCAGTTGCTCTTCCGACACCAATGCATCATCGTGCAACCGATCGCCGTAGGTGGACTCGCAAATCAAATAATCGCATTGTGGGAATGCTTGAGGTGTACTCAGTATATGGCTATGCAGACGACCTACATCGCCTGTATAAGCAAGGCGTTTCACTTCACCGTTTTCTGTGATATTCAAGCTGATAACTGCCGAACCAAGCATGTGTCCCGAGTTGGTAAACTGTACCTCTATCTGCTCATCGATACGATAGGGCTTGTCATAGTCCACGGTATAAAATCGCTTCATTACTTGTTGTACATGATCGCTTTCATAGAGGGGCTTGATTTTAGGTTTGTGCTGACGGTCCATCTTCTTATTATACCATCGCACATCCTGTTTTTGGATAAATGCTGTATCTTGCAGCATCAGTTCGCACAAGTCGCGCGTAGCAGCAGTACAATAGATTTTCCCACGAAAACCACGACTATATATATATGGTATCAATCCCGAATGGTCAATATGTGCATGCGAGAGCAGCAGATAGTGTATATCTTTCGGGTCAAAGCCCAAATCGCGGTTGGCTTCATCTGTTTCCATACCTTTTCCTTGATACATACCACAATCCAGCAAGATAGTTTTGCCAGAATCAGTTGTGATGAGGTGTTTGCTACCTGTCACTTCACGTGCTGCGCCTAAGAATTGTATTTTCATGCTATTATCGGTTGAAATCTGTTTGCAAAATTACTACAAATTTCGTACAATTGCAAATAATTTGTGTTAAAATTTTAGTCTTACGCATGTTTTTCTTGCAACATTCATCAAAAAGCAGTACCTTTGCAACCATAAATCCTTTAAAACTTTTTTATATGCAACCTACTATTGCACTCATATATGACTTTGACGGGACCCTAGCTCCTGGTAATATGCAGGAGTTCGGACTTTTGCAAGCTATTGGATATCAAAATCCTAATGATTTCTGGGATCTTTGTGACCGCATTGCTAAGACCAACGATGCGGGGGGAATATCTGTTGTGATGTATGCCATCCAAACCGAAGCCCAGCGCGCAGGCATTCGTTGTACCCGACAGATGCTTCGTGATTTTGGCAAAACGGTGCAGTTCTTCCCTGGAGTATTAGAATGGTTCGATCATATCAATCAGTATGCATCGCAAATAGGTGTGCAGGTCAAGCATTATATCAATAGTTCGGGTATCAAAGAGATGATTGAGGGTTGTGCCATTGCCCAACAGTTCGAGAATATCTATGCTTGCACCTATCTTTATGATAGCAACGGTGATGCTTGTTGGCCATCTGTGGTAGTGGATTATACCAAGAAAACGCAGTTCCTCTTCAAAATCAATAAAGGTATTCGTGAGGTGAGTGATCGTGTGCGTATCAATGAATTTGTACCTTCCGACGAACGCCCAGTGCCTTTTGAACGAATGATTTATTTCGGTGATGGAGAAACGGATGTACCATGTATGCGTACTGTCAAGTCCAATGGTGGACACAGTTTTGCTGTCTATGGCAATGATAAGAAGCGCATGCTTGCTCAGCAACTCCTCTCCGAGGGGCGCGTCAATTTCGCATGCCCTGCCGATTATACCGAGAATGGTCAGATGATGGAGATTGTTAAGCGTATCCTAGACAAGATAAAGGCCGACTACACCCTTAGCCAACATCAATCTGAGAATCGCGATACTCTCAACATGTTTTCTGCTTTAGGCGATACAATGGAATAGATTAATTGTTTATTTATCTCCGATTATTATCTTATTAAGTAGAGTTAAGGCACCAGAGATGGTCTTCACCTGCTGAATAGTAGCATATCTCTTGCCTGTAGGTTTACCTTGACGGTCTTTATCTTCTACCAATCGGCAACGTTGTGGACGAGTCATAATAAATTCTACTACTTTGCCAAACATCTCCGATTGCCAGTATTTATCGCTCTGTGTCGTGAAATAGATACTCAGTCGCTCTTGCTTGAGAATTACCTTTTCTATACCCATCTTGCAGCATAGCCAACGTAGGCGAACCACATTCAGCAGTTGCTCTGCCTCTTCGGGCAATTTGCCAAATCGGTCAATCAATCGTTTTTGATATGCGAGAAGCGCATCTTCGTCATTTAAACTATCTAATTCGCGGTATAAGTTGATTCGCTCTGCAATATTTTCAATATAAGTGCTTGGAAATCCTAGAGATAAATCGCTCTCTACTTGGCAATTATTACACCAATATTTAGGTAGTGTAGTATTGTTTGGTGTGGTGGAGAATAGTGTAGAATTGTCGGGTGATGAAGCTAACATCTCCTCGCGGATTTCTTCTACTGCTTCTGCCAAAATGCGTTGGTAAGTGTCGTAGCCCAAGTCGGCTATAAAACCACTCTGCTCCGATCCTAACATATTTCCTGCGCCACGAATATCTAAGTCCTGCATAGCTAATTGAAAACCAGCACCGAGTTCCGCAAATGTAGTCAACGCATCCAATCTGCGGCGTGCATCCGATGTAAGAAGTTCTCTTTCAGGAGTAACAAGGTAGCAATATGCTTTTCGATTCGAGCGTCCTACACGACCACGCAATTGATGGAGATCGGACAAACCATAATTTTGTGCTGAGTGGATAATGATGGTATTCGCATTGGCAATATCCACTCCCGATTCGATGATGGTTGTAGAGATTAGGATATCGTAATCGTAGTTGATAAAATCTTCCAATACTTGTTCCATCTCTCCTGCTGGCATTTGTCCATGGGCAATAACGGTACGTGCTTCTGGACAGAGGCGATGAATATGGTTTTCAATACGGGGTAACATTTCAATACGGTTACACACTACGTATATTTGTCCATTACGCTGCATCTCTAGCTGAATTGCCTCTTTCATGATATCCTCATCATCCAACGTGATCATCTCTGTCTGAACAGGATAGCGGTTAGGTGGTGGAGTGTTGATGACACTCAAGTCGCGTGCACCGAGCAGCGAGAATTGTAAGGTACGAGGAATAGGGGTAGCGGTCAGTGTCAGCACATCCACATTGGTGCGCAGTGCTTTTAATTTCTCCTTGACTGCCACGCCAAACTTTTGCTCCTCATCTATAATGAGCAAACCCAGATCTTTCCAAACCACTTGTTTACCAACCAGTTTGTGTGTGCCAATCAGTATATCTATCTTGCCTGCTTTGAGGTCTTCGAGTAATTCTTTCGTTTGTTTGGCACTCTTGGCACGGCTCGAATACTCTACACGCACGGGGAAATCACGGAAACGTTCTTTGAATGTGTTGTAATGCTGCAAAGCGAGTACAGTAGTTGGTACCAATACTGCCACCTGCTTGCCGTCTGTAGCGGCTTTGAACGCTGCACGCATTGCCACTTCCGTCTTGCCAAAGCCCACATCGCCACAAACGAGGCGGTCCATGGGCATGGGACTCTCCATGTCATGCTTAATATCAAGGGTAGCTTTAGCTTGATCGGGAGTATCTTCGTAGAGGAATGATGCCTCCAATTCGTGTTGCATATAGCCGTCAGGCGTATAGGCAAAACCTTTCTGCTGCTTGCGGGTGGCGTAGAGTTGGATAAGGTCGCGAGCAATGTCCTTTACTTTATCTTTGGTGCGCTCCTTCATGCGCTCCCAAGCACCTGATCCTAAGCGAGATATAGTAGGCTCGCTGCCTTCGCGACCTTTGTATTTGGATATACGATGCAGGTTGTGAATGCTGACAAACACGGTGTCGCCACCTTTATAAACCAGTTTGATACTTTCTTGCGGACGACCGTGGAAGTTAGTAGTTACCAAGCCCATAAACTGACCAATACCATGATCCACATGTACCACATAATCACCCACCTGCAGTTGGTTAATTTCCTTCAGCGTGATAATTGCTTTGCCACGGCGAGCATTCTCCGAACGTAGTGTCACGCGGTGATAGCGTTCGAATATCTGATGGTCTGTATAGCAACAGATTTTCGCCGTATGGTCAATAAATCCTTCGTGCAGGGCATGATCTACTGCCACAAACTGAATACCCGATTCTTTGTCATCAAAGATGGCTTTCAATCGGTCGGTTTGTTTCACTTGATCTGCCAATATATAGATACGGTACCCATCTCGAGTGCGCTGTTGCAAGTCGTCAATGAGAAGATCAAAATTTTTGTTGAAGGTAGGTTGAGGGAGGGTATCGAAGACCACCAAATCATGAGTTGCAAAGCTCGATTTTTGATTCAGTTCTATGGTTGTAGATTGGGCTACTGCGTCCACCAAATCGGCTGTGTCAAAACTCGTTATCGCGCTCTGCAATTTGTACTTCAGCAGGTCAAAATCATGGCTTATCCACACCGTTTTTTCGGGTAAATAAGCCCAAATAGAGCATGATGATTCGTCCTCTGTACTATCTGCTACAATATCTATGCTATCTACCTTATTCTTAGATAGTTGTGTTTCTAATTCAAACTCACGAATACTATCTATCTCTTCACCAAAAAAGTCTATTCGCAAAGGAATATCATGTGCATAACTATATACATCGACTATACCACCACGCACAGCGAATTGTCCAGGTTCATAGACAAAGTCCACGCGCTGAAAATGAAGGTCAAGGAGCATATCTGTGAGGGTAGAGATAGCAATTTCTTCGCCTACATGTAGTGATATCTTGTTTGCCTCCAATTCCGTCGGATTAGGTACGCTATCCGCCAATGCCTCTGGGTAAGTGACGATAATAGAACTATGACTTGTTTGTGTCGTTCGATTAGTCTTTACCGATTTATCTTGAATCTTGATTCCTTGTTCCTTACTCCTCAGTAATGCACTCAGCACTTCCGTTCGTTGCACAGTCAAAGCCTCGTCTGTACGCTGTCGTTTGCGGTGTGAGGAAGGCAAGAAATACACATCTTGCTCTCCTATCAACGTACGGAGGTCAGCATACATATACTGCGCATCATCTGCATTATCAAGCGTGATGAGCAGGGTGTATGGTTGTTTCTTCTGTAGTTGATTGTAGAGTGCAGATAGAATTAAGCCACGAGCAGAGGCATAGAGATTTGATAGTAAAAAGTGCTTTCCGCACTTTTTACCTATCTCATTGCATAGCACATCCACTTCGGGATGCTGCGCCATCAGATGTGAGAACTCATCTATCTGCATTTTTAGGTTTGCTGTATTACTTCACCAGCGCGAAGTCGATAACCTCCTGAATATCTTGCACGTAGTGGAATTTGAGCCCTTTAAGGTATTTTTCTGGTATCTCATCCACATCTTTGCGGTTTTTCTCGCAGAGTATAATATCAGTGATACCTGCACGTTTAGCCGCTAGCAATTTTTCTTTCACACCACCTATTGGTAGTACTTTTCCGCGAAGTGTCATTTCGCCTGTCATAGCGATGCGAGGGCGCACTTTCTTGCCTGTGAACGCACTCACGAGGGCAGTAGTCATGGTGATACCCGCACTTGGGCCATCTTTTGGAATAGCGCCTTCTGGCACGTGGATATGTACAGAAGTGGTATCGAGTTTTTTGCGAGCGATACCAAACTGATCCGCATGTGCTTTGATATAGCCGAGTGCGATGGTGGCTGACTCCTTCATCACATCGCCCAAGTTACCCGTGAGGGTAAGGGTAGGGACTTTGGCAGGAGAGAGGGATGTCTCGATGAAGAGAATCTCGCCGCCAACGGATGTCCATGCTAAGCCAGTGACTACACCGATATATTTATTTGTCTCCCATTCATCGCGAGAGTAGCGTTTCTTGCCTAGGTATGCTACGAGGTCTTCCTCTGTAACCGATACATTATAAGGTTCTTCCAACGCCATCTTTGTCACCACTTTTCGACAAATAGCAGCAATCTTACGTTCCAATCCACGCACACCCGACTCACGAGTATAGCCGTCAATGATAGAGGCAATAATGCTCTTCTTGAGTTTCAATTGCGATGCTTTTAAGCCGTGGTTATTTAATTCCTTTGGCAAAAGGTGACGCTTAGCGATCTCCTCTTTCTCCTCCTGCAGATAGCCCGTCATTTCGATAAGTTCCATACGATCGAGGAGTGGACGAGGGATAGTTTCAAGCGTATTAGCTGTAGCAATAAACAGCACTTTGCTCAAGTCATAATCTACATCCAAGTAGTTATCGTGGAAAGTCGTATTTTGCTCTGGATCAAGCACCTCCAATAGCGCACTCGTAGGATCGCCCTTATAGTCTGCACCAATTTTATCTATCTCATCAAGCACAAAGACTGGATTACAAGTTTTGGTTTTACGAATATTCTCTATAATGCGACCTGGCATCGCACCGATATAAGTACGACGGTGACCACGAATCTCAGACTCATCATGCAAACCACCCAAACTAATACGTGCATATTTGCGACCTAATGCCTCTGCAATTGAGCGACCAAGACTAGTTTTACCCACACCAGGAGGGCCATAGAGGCACAGAATAGGGGCTTTCATCTTGTCTGGATTGTCGCTCAATGATTTGATTTTCAGCACACTTAGATATTCGATGATACGCTCTTTGATTTTCTCCATGCCATAATGGTCTTTATCCAAAATCTCCTGTGCATGGCGAATATCGTAGTTATCTGCGGAGTATTCGTTCCAAGGCAAATCGAGTAGGGTATCCAGATAGTTTTGTTGGGTAGCATACTCTGGTGAATGTGAGTTCATGCGGCGCAATTTCTTGAGTTCTTTCTCAAAGATGGCTTGCATCTTTTCGCCCCAGTTCTTTTGCTTCGATTGCTCAAGCATTGCATTCACTTGCTGCTCGTCGGAGTCGCCCAATTCCTTTTGAATAGTCTCCATCTGACGATGCAGGAGGTATTCGCGCTGTTCTCGGTCTAGATCCTCTTTGGTTTTATTTTGGATATCCTTGCGCATCTCAAGCATCTTGATCTCATTATTAAGGATTTCAAGCAAGCTCAGTGCACGATCTTTGATGGAGTCAATCTCTAGAAGTTGTTGTTTTTCAGCGATGCGAAATCCAAAGTTGCCGCAAATATAGTTAACCAAGGTTGGGGGATTATCAATGCTACGCAATGTCATACCTGCTTCTGCAGGCAAGTTTTCCATACTTTTAAGGATCTTTTCCGCTACGCTTTTGAGGCTACTAACCAATGCAACAAATTCCTTATCATTACGCTTTGGAAAATCCTCTGGCATGGCTTTTACGCGTGCTTTCATATATGGACGCACACCAATAATCTCTTGAATATGAATACGTTCTACGCCTTCAAGAATTACCATTACTGTTCCGTCAGGCATATCAAGAGTACGCATCACGCGACCTGCCGTACCGATAGGGTATAAATCATCGGATGATGGTTCTTGTACATCTTGTGCCTTTTGACAGCAAACAGCCAATAGTTGATCATTCTTGAAAGCCGTAGCTACAAGTTTCTTGGATTTTGGGCGTCCCACGGTGACTGGAAGCAGTACACCTGGGAAAAGCACCATATTGCGGAGCGGAAGTACGCCCAGAATGTCGCCATCTTTTAGTTTAGGTTCGATTGCGTCATCGGTTTCTTCAACCAGTGGGATATATTCTACGTCTGGTTGATTTTGTGTGTCTAATAATTCATCAAGGTAGGTCATGATCACTTTGTGAGTTTTAAAAGTTTCAAAGTTCTAAAAAGTTTCAATGTTTTATGTACTATTTTACATAATCTAAATTAGCATTTATTTAATGCTTGGATTTTTTTATAAAGAGTATTGCACATAATATGATTATTACATGCAAATACTCCTTATATAATATTATGGTTGATTACTCAACTTTGAGTTCTCGGAGATCGATGAGCAGTTCGTCCAATTGCTTTTGATCAACCAAACCAGGAGCACCGAGCATGACATCGCGTCCTTGGTTGTTCTTAGGGAATGCGATGCAGTCGCGGATGCTATCCAAACCAGCGAACAAGCTTACGAAGCGATCCAAGCCATATGCCAAACCGCCATGAGGTGGCGCACCGAACTTGAAGGCGTTCATCAGGAAGCCGAACTTGAGCTGTGCCTCTTCTGGTGTGAAGCCAAGAATCTCGAAGGTGCGTTGTTGCAGCGCTGCATCGTGGATACGGATACTACCACCACCAACCTCTACACCGTTGATAACCATGTCGTAAGCGTTTGCACGAACGGCTGCAGGATCGGTATCCATCAAAGGAATATCTTCTGGTTTTGGACTGGTAAATGGATGGTGCATTGCCATGAGGCGTTGCTCCTCGTCGCTCCATTCGTACATTGGGAAATCCACAATCCAGAGGCATGAGAACTTCTTTGGATCGCGCAAACCGAGTTGCTTACCGACCTCCAAACGAAGCTCGCACAATTGCTTGCGGGTTTTCATTGCATCGTCGCCAGAGAGGATCAAAATGAGGTCACCTGGCTGAGCGTTCATGGCCTTAGCCACCTCTTGCAATTGCTCTTGTGTATAGAATTTATCTACGCTTGATTTTACGTTGCCATCGGCCTCTACGCGGGCATAAACCATGCCCTTTGCGCCAATCTGTGGGCGTTTTACGTAGTCGGTGAGCGCATCAATTTGCTTGCGAGTGTATGTCGCACAACCAGTTGCGCAGATACCGCCGATATAGGCAGCGTTAGCAAACACGCTGAACTTCTCCTCTTTTTGCTCCTCGATGGCGTGGAAGATGTCGTGCAACTCCACGAACTCCATGCCGAAGCGTGTATCAGGCTTGTCGCTACCATAATATTTCATAGCGTCTGCCCATGTCATACGTGGGAAATCTGGCAGGTCGATATTGAGAATGGACTTGAATAGATGCTTAGACATGTCTTCGAAGAGTTGGAGCACATCCTCTTGCTCTACAAACGACATCTCGCAGTCGATCTGAGTAAACTCAGGTTGGCGGTCTGCACGAAGGTCCTCATCGCGGAAACACTTCACGATTTGGAAGTAACGGTCAAAACCGCTGACCATGAGGAGTTGCTTGAGAATCTGTGGCGATTGTGGCAAGGCGTAGAACTGTCCTGGGTTCATACGGCTTGGCACGATAAAGTCGCGTGCACCCTCTGGAGTTGAGTTCACCAATACTGGAGTCTCTACCTCTAGGAAGCCCTTCTCATCCAAGTAACGACGCACCTCAAAGGCCATCTTGTGGCGGAGTTCAAGGTTCTTTCTCACGCAGTTACGGCGCAAGTCTAAGTATCTGTATTTCATACGAATATCGTCACCGCCGTCGGTCTCGTCCTCGATCGTAAACGGAGGAGTCACGGCTGCGTTCAGGATATTCATCTCGGCTACTTTGATTTCGATTTCGCCAGTAGGAATCTGATTGTTTTTGCTCTGACGTTCAATGACTTCGCCTATTACTTGAAGCACGAACTCGCGCCCTACCCCATTGGCTTTCTCCAGCAAAGCGTCTTGCTCTGCGCTGCCGTCGGATTGGAATGCGAGCTGCGTGATACCATATCGGTCACGAAGGTCGATGAATGTCATACCGCCCATTTTGCGGATTCGTTGTGCCCATCCTGCGAGGGTCACTGTTTTGCCTGCATCGGCGAGGCGAAGCTCGCCACAAGTGTTGGTTCTAAACATAGTGTATTGTGTAGTATTATTAGCAGTTGTTAAAAAAAGCGCGCAAAGGTACAAAAAAATCTTGATATATGCAAATTAAGTCAAATATTTCCCTTACAAACTCTCGCCGAAGTCCTCTTTGAACTTGGATACTAATTCCTCTTGCCAGTGGCCGATCTCTTTCAAGCGGCCGAAGAAGAAACGTAGTACTTGTGGTTCCTCCACCCACTTCAGGCCACCGATCAATTGGCGGTTATCCCACAGCCATTTTACTCGATCGGCTACGTATTTAACCTGCGAAAGTGTATATACACGGCGAGGCATCGCTAGTCGCATCAATTCCAGCTCTGCAAAACGCTCTGTGCCATCGGGTTCGCGTTGTTCGGATAGTGTACCCCGCTCCATTCCGCGAATACCTCCTGCGATATATAAGGCGGTGGCTACTGCGGCTGCTGGATATTGATCGTGTGGCATATTTGGCACAAATCCTTGGCAATCAATATGCGCACCCAATCCACCCGCAGGCTTGATCATTGGCACGCCATAGGCATCCAACTCGTTCACCAAGTAATTAATAAACTCTGGTCCGTGGCTCAAATAATCCATGTCTAGCGACTCATACAAACCCTCTGCCATCGCTTCAATCGAACGCACATCAATACCGCCATAGGTGAGGAAACCTTCGTATAGTGGAATAAACTCCATCATGCTCTTGATTAGTTCGGTATTGTGGCTGATAATCGCACCGCCGCGAGCAAAGCCCAATTTACGCGCCGAGAAATAGATGATATCCATTTTGCCTGCTAGCAGGTGATAAATCTCTTTTGGGGTCATGTATTTGCATTGCGCCTCGCGGGTCTTCATAAAATAAATATTGTCTTGCAACAACGAAGCATCCAATATACTTGGTACGCCAAACTCATGGCAGATGTCTGCTACTGCCAGCATATTCTCCAGGCTAACTGGCTGACCACCAATCAAGTTGGTTCCTGCTTCTACGCGCACATACGCCACTTTCTCTGGTCCGTATTCGGTAATCACGCGGCGTAGCTCTTGCAAGTCCATATCGCCCTTGAATGGGTCATCGCTCTGTGGAATTAAGCCTTTCTTATGCAGCACCTCCACTACTTCGCCACCACAACGGGTCACATGGGCTTTGGTGGTAGTAAAGTGGAAGTTCATGATGGCAATCATACCTGGTTTGACAAAGCGCTCTGCCAGGATATTCTCGCACGCACGACCTTGGTGCGCTGGCAAGATATTGTCTGTACCAAACACCTCTTTCATCGCTGCTTTTAGTCGGTTGAATGTCTCACTACCGGCGTAGCTATCGTCTGCCAAGTGCATCGCCGCGGTCTGACGGTCAGACATGGCGTTGACGCCCGAGTCGGTCAGCATATCGAGATAAATATCTTTGTTTTGCAACAAAAAGGTGTTATTACCCGCCTTTTGGATAGCGCGAAGGCGCTCATCCACTGGCAATAGATTTAGCTTTTGTACCACGCGAACCTTGTGCATCTCCAATGGCACTTGGTTCTCTGATTTGTAGAATTTGACAGACATAATAGTATTTATTTTCAAATGAAACTGCAAAAGTAGTAAAAAAGATATGAATACGCAAATAAATCAGAAGATTTTTTACACCCACTACCCTACTTTCATTGCTTTAAGCAGTTGTCCATTCGCCTTTATGACAATGATAGATATACGTCTCTCCTAATTCGACTCTTTTTTTTATGTAGGAATGTAGGTAGTAAAAAAAAGCCACCGCGTCTCACGACGAAGTGGCTTTTTAAGGTTGAAGGTTGAACGAATTAACGAATTACAATCTAGATTTAAAAACCTATAAAGTTAATGATTTTTTATTAATAAAACAAATAAACAAACATAATAAAATTAAAAACACTACAAAAGTTGCTTAATCTCTAACTAATAACTAAGTAATCACTAAGTAATCGCTAATTAATCACTAAGTAAAATTGAATGCAAAAATATAAATTTACAAGATAATACTTGCATATGTGCATTTTTTGTTGTACCTTTGTGCCCAAATTGCGCGTAATGCGCACACATGCACGAAATATTTTAAGAACAAAAAAGATATGGAACTCAGTGAACAAGAAGTAATCCGCAGAGAAAGTCTGCAAAAAATGCGCGATATGGGTATTAACCCCTATCCTGCTGATGAATATGTAGTTACAGGTTATTCAACCGATATTAAGTCCACATTTGTGGACGTTGAAGGCGATGAGGCGAAAGGCAATGAGGCGTGGTACACGGGCAAACCAGTACGTATTGCAGGTCGATTGATGTCGCGTCGTATCATGGGCAAGGCAAGCTTCATCGAGTTGCAAGACTCAAAAGGTCGTATCCAGGTATATGTAAGCCGCGACGATATTCAAGCCCCTACCCCAGAAGGCGAAACCGCTACCACCGCAGAGCAACAGATGTATAATGTGGTATTCAAGAAATTGCTTGATATAGGCGACTTCATTGGTATCGAAGGTTTTACTTTCCGCACTCAAATGGGCGAGATCAGCGTACACGCACAAAAATTGACCGTATTGGCAAAGAGCTTGCGTCCATTGCCAATCGTGAAATACAAAGACGGTGTGGCATACGACGGCTTCAACGATCCAGAGCAACGCTACCGCCAACGCTATGTGGACTTGGTAGTGAACGAAGGTGTAAAGGATGTGTTCTTGAAGCGTGCAACCATCATCCGCACGATGCGTCAAGTGTTTGACGAAGCAGGTTACACCGAGGTGGAGACCCCAATGCTACAAGCCATCGCAGGTGGAGCATCGGCTCGTCCGTTCATCACGCACCACAACGCGCTGGATGTGGATATGTACATGCGTATTGCTACGGAGTTATACTTGAAGCGATTGATCGTAGGCGGTTTTGAAGGGGTGTACGAGATTGGCCGTAACTTCCGCAACGAGGGTATGGACCGCACCCACAACCCAGAGTTTACCTGCATGGAGTTGTACGTACAATACAAAGACTACAACTGGATGATGTCGTTTACCGAGCAATTGCTCGAGAAAATCGCCATCGCCGTAAACGGTACTACCGAGGTGAAGATTGGTGATAATATCGTGGACTTCAAGGCTCCATACCGTCGTTTGCCAATCTTGGAGGCTATCCAAGAGAAGACAGGCTATGACCTGAGCCAAATGAGTGAGGATGAGATTCGCCAAGTGGCAAAGAAATATGGTGTAGAGGACACCGAGAAGATGGGCAAAGGCAAGCTGATCGACGAGATTTTCGGTGAGACATGCGAGGGCACGTTTATTCAGCCAACATTCATCACCGACTACCCTGTAGAAATGTCACCTCTGACCAAGATGCACCGCTCAAAACCAGGTTTGACCGAGCGTTTTGAGCTGATGGTGAACGGTAAGGAACTAGCTAACGCATACAGCGAGTTGAACGACCCAATAGACCAGTACGAACGCTTCGTGGAGCAAATGAAGTTGGCAGACAAGGGCGATGATGAGGCGATGATTATCGACCACGACTTTATGCGTGCACTAGAGTATGGTATGCCACCTACGTCAGGTATCGGTATCGGCATCGACCGTCTAGCAATCTTCATGACGGGACAACCATCTATCCAAGATGTGCTGTTGTTCCCAACGATGAAGCCCGAGAACTAAAAAAAGCAATAATATATGAATGTAGCTATACTAGGTTCAGGCAGTTGGGCGACCGCCCTCGCCAAAATAGTGATGCACAATGTGCCAGATATAAATTGGCATATTCGTCGTCAAGAAGTGATAGATGAGTTCATAGATATTCGTCGGAATCCCAATCATTTGGAATGGGCATATTTTGATGTGTCACGCATCCATTTCTCAGCCGATATTAACTATATTATAGAGCAATCCGATTTGATTATTTTGGCTATCCCTTCTCCGTATGTGAAGAATAGTTTGAGTGAGATTAAAGTGGATATGTCCAACAAATGCGTAATCTCCGCCGTGAAAGGAATGATACCTGATGAGAATATGTTGGTTACCGATTATATTCATCATCATTTTCATGTTCCCGAGTCTAATTTAGGTGTGATAGCGGGTCCGTGTCATGCCGAAGAGATAGCTTTGGAGCGTCTGAGTTACTTGACGGTAGGATGTAGTGATATAGACAAGGCCTACGAATGGTGCGCACTATTCGATACTCCATATGTTCGCACAACCCCGAGCAACGATATTGATGGTTTGGAGTATGCAAGCGTGATGAAAAACATTTACGCAATAGCAGCAGGTATCTGCAAGAGTTTGCACTACGGAGATAATTTTCAAGCCGTGCTGCTGACTAATGCGATGCATGAGATTATTCGCTTTGCCAAAGCGAAATCAGATATTCCTCGCGATATAACAGACAGCGGTTATTTGGGCGATGTGCTTGTGACAGCATACTCAAATTTCTCGCGTAATCGTCAGTTCGGACAAATGATAGGTATGGGTTATAGTGTAAAAGCTGCTCAGACAGAAATGGAGATGGTTGCGGAGGGTTATTATGGCACGAAAGCGATCTGGCTAGCCAATCAAGAAACGCAAGTGGATTTGCCCATCGTGGATGCAGTATATCAGATACTCTACAACCGCAAATCCGCCAAAAACACAATCAAAGAGTTAACTAAAAAATTTCAATAATAAGATGAAAGATATTCAATTTTCCTACGCGAAAGCCGTAAGTTCAGCGGCAGTGGTTGCCTATGAGCAACAAGTAGCACAATGTCAAGAGATGCTAGAGAAAGGCACAGGTGCAGGTAATGATTTTCTGGGTTGGATGAACTTACCCACAGCTATTCGTTCGCAATTAGCAGACATCCAATCAACGGCGGAATTGCTTCGTCGCGAGTGTGAAGTGATCGTATGCATTGGTATAGGGGGTTCTTATTTGGGTGCGAAAGCGGTGATAGATGCGTTGAGCAGCAGTTTCGCGTGGTTGGAGGGCGAAAAGCCAGCTATTGTGTATGCAGGTCAAAACATAGGCGAAGATTACTTGTATGAGTTGCAAAGTCTGCTGAAGAAAAAGAAATTTGGTATTATCAGTATCTCTAAATCAGGAACAACCACAGAACCCGCTTTGGCATTCCGCCTACTGAAGACTCAACTAGAGGCTCAACAAGGCAAGGCAGCAGCAAAAGACTTAATAGTATGTATCACAGATGCAAAGAAAGGTGCATTGCGCACCTTGGCCACTCAAGAGGGTTACAAGACATTTGTGATTGAAGACAATATCGGTGGTCGTTTCTCCGTATTGTCCCCCGTAGGATTGTTGCCAATAGCATGTGCGGGTTTTGACATTAATGCACTGATAGACGGTGCAGAGCGCATGATGCAAGTATGTGGTAGCACTACCCCATTTGCAGAGAATCCTGCAGCACAATATGCTGCAGCGCGTAACTACCTCTATGGCGAGCAAGGCAAGAAAATAGAGATGCTAGTAAACTATCATCCTAAATTGCACTTTGTGAGCGAATGGTGGAAGCAGTTGTATGGCGAATCGGAAGGCAAGGAAAATAAAGGTATCTTCCCTGCAAGTGTGGACTTTACGACCGATCTTCACTCTATGGGACAATACATTCAAGAAGGCGAGCGGCATTTGTTTGAGACCGTTATTTCCGTAGAAGAAAGCAATTATACCGTAGAATTTCCACACGATGAAGCCAACCTAGATGGTTTGAATTTCTTGGCGGGCAAGCGTGTGGATGAAGTGAACAAGATGGCTGAATTAGGTACAATGCTAGCACATGTGGATGGTGGTGTGCCTAATATGAAGATTACATTGCCCAAAGTAAATGAATATTATCTTGGCGAGTTGATTTACTTCTTTGAGCGTGCATGCGGTATCTCAGGTTATATTTTGGGTGTGAATCCATTTAATCAACCTGGCGTTGAGGCATACAAGAAGAATATGTTTGCGTTGCTCGACAAACCAGGCTACGAGGCCGATTCTGCGGCAATCAAAGCGAGATTGTAAGTTATAACTGAACTCGGCTTCGCCTGTTAGCAATTAGACCAGATAATAGGGACTGCGATGGCAGTCCCTATTGTATTTATAATTTTCGCAGGAGTGGTTTCCACGACAGAGTGAGATAGATGACTCGTGCAGCCAGATGAGCGAAGTATGCGATATAAATCGATATAACATCTAGGTATTGAAACGTAGCTAAGTATCCAATAAGAAATGCAAGTGCAGCATATATCATGCCGTTGCGAATTTGTTTTCCCGCGGTGGCACCCGTATATACTCCATCCCACATAAAGGCAAGAGTAGAAACAATTGGCATGGCAATCAGCCACGGTGTATAATCAGTTATTCGAGCGAGCACGACGGCATCTGAGGTCATTACCTGATAGAAAGAATTAGACCATAAAGCAAAAATCAGTGTAAACAGTAGTCCTACTCCTACGGACCAAGTAAAGAGCAAACGCACAACCCGAAATATATCTGACTTATCATGACTTCGGACTCCTGACTCCTGATTCAAACCTATATATTTCCCCACCAAAGCTTCGCCCGCATAAGCAAATCCGTCCACAAAATAGGAGAATAGCATGAATAGTTTCATCATGATAGTGCTGACCGCCAACTCCACATCGCCATATTTAGCGGCCAGCGACGTAAATCCGACATATACCACCATGAAGCACAGCGAACGAATAAACAGATTACCATTGAGCGAAAGCAAACGCTTCATGCCACTACCATCAAATGCCAACCGAATAGGCGACAATCCTTTCCACAGGTGACGGTATTTGATAAGAAGTATAATCAGCGCTACAGATAATCCTGTGAACTGTGCAATCACAGTTCCTAATGCCACACCCAATGCACCCATAGGCGTATATATAGCTAGTAGATAACTCACCACCATATTGACCACATTGACGACAATGTCTGTAATCATTGGACTGACTGTATCTTGCATACCGATAAACCACCCCTTGAAGGTCATCAGCGCCAAGGTGGCAGGAGCTGCCCAGATGCGAATAAAGAAGTACTCACGTGCGAAAGTCGCCACCTCATTCGAACAGGGTACTAACATCAATACCAAATTCACGAACAGCCACTGAATCAGCCAGATAATCAAGGCCCCTATGAGCGCTATACCAATACTTTGGCTGAAAAGTCGTGCACACTCCACCCTATCTCCACGACCAAAAGCTTGTGCCGTCATACCGCTGGTGCCTACACGTAAAAAACCAAAATTCCAATACAGCAAATCAAACAGCATCGTGCCGATAGCTATACCACCAATGGCAGTCGCATTGGCAATATGCCCTACAATAGCCGTATCTACCAATCCTACAAGCGGAATGGTGATATTCGCCAAGATACTGGGAATAGCGAGGCGGAGAATTTGCGAGTTGAAGTGCTTCAATGTTTCAAAGTTTAAATGTTTCGGGGCACAAAAGTACAAAAAAAAATGCACATACACAAACGGTATGCGCATTTTTGATAATTCTGCATAGCATTTATCATCTTAGCTATACAAGAATCGCTTGATACTACGCTTAGGAGTTTTTTCAAACTCTTTCTCTACCACCTCAATAGCAATTACTTGGCTATATTGAGGCAATAGTTTGTTGAGTTCTTTTCGATTACCTTCCATTACCTCAAAGATATTTTTGCCAGCCAATTGTTTTTTAGCAGCCTCTGAGTTGTCAGGATAAACCAATGCTACCAACTTTTGGTCGCGTTGCACTACTACCGACTCCAATACATATGGCAGATTGTTTAATTTATCCTCAATTTCCTCAGGATAGATGTTTTGACCACTAGGGCCAAGTAGCATGTTCTTGCTACGCCCGCGTAGGAAGAGGTTACCGTCCTTGTCGATGATACCGAGGTCACCAGTACGCATCCACCCATCTTTGGTAAATGCTTCTTTGGATGCTTGCTCATTCTTGTAATAGCCCATCATCACGTTTACGCCGCGCAATTGCAATTCCCCCTCCTTGTGTGCAGGATCTTCAGAATCAATGCGCATCTCCATGCCTACAATACCTTTACCGCATGAGCGATATACATATTTATCCCAATCTTCATAAGTAACTAACGGTGCACACTCAGTCATGCCATAACCCACACAATATGGGAAACGCATCTCGTGCATGCATTTTTCCACCTCCTCATTGAGGGCTGCACCACCAATAATAAGGAAACGCAATTGACCACCAAATGCTTGCAGCAAAGTATTGCTTACCTTCTTGTGTAGTAATTTATTGATACCTGGAGTCTTCCATAGTACTTTCATCAATGGTTTGTTGATGACAGGCAATACTTTTCCCTTAATGATCTTTTCAATTACCAAAGGTACTGTAAGAATCATAAACGGATGGACTTGTGCGAATGCACGCATCAAGACAGATGGAGTTGGCGCTTTGGTTAAGAAATACACCTCTGCACCATCGCACACTTGGTACAAGAACTCAAACATCAAGCCAAACATATGCGCGATAGGCAACATACTCAGCACTTTATCACCAGCCTTGTGAGGAATAGTCTTTACTGCAAAGTCAATATTTCCGCTCAAGTTCTTGTGGCTAATCATGACACCTTTAGGATTACCCGTTGAGCCTGATGTATAGTTGATCAGTGCTAATTCATCAATATTATCAGTAGGATAATTCAAATCCTCTGCCTTCACGCCATTTGGGTATTCCTTCTTAAACACCTCATCCACTGCAGCATATTTTTTCTCCACCTCCTCGGATGCTGCATACTTCAACGAGAAATCATCCATAAATACCATCGCAGTCAAACCTGACATTTCCGTGGTATCAATTTTCTTCAAAACATTAGGTCCCACATAGAGTAACTTTGCCTCTGAGTGGTTAACCAATGCATGCACGCCTTCAGCAGTAAAATCAGGTAAAATACTTACAGCAACTGCCTTGTAAGTCTCAATAGCCAAGAATGTCAACCCCCAATTAGCGCAATTGCGACCGCAAAGGGCAATCTTATCACCTTCTTGGATACCTAATTCGCGAAAAGTGGTGTGTAATCGCGCTATCTCGTTGGCCATTTCGCCATATGTATAAGATGTATTACCATCTAAATCTTTCATTGCCAACACATCCCATTTGTTGGTAATGGTGTTTTGGAGATACTCCAAATAATGTTTTAATTCCATATTATTCTCATTTTATGAATTACGTTTGCAAAGATACTATATATTTTTCGAACACGCGTTCAAAAATATACAATTATGTTATTTTTTTTGAAATATAATATATTTTTTTTATAAAATGTATAAAAAAATTAAGATTTTTGCTTCTTTATTAATTTATATAGGTAATTATATTGTTGTGGAAACATATCAAAATTGATAGGAACACTACTTCTGCCAGGATCCCATCCATCTTTTATATGAAGGAACATCTGAGCAGTAGTCTCAATTTGCACATCACCACGTATCTCGCCCGCGCGCATACTATTTTTAATAGCTTGTATCCACAAACTCAATTCGTGTTCATACAACTTACGGGCTTTTTTATGTAGTTCAGGAAAACGACTATATGCAGTGTACATCACTGTCACCACATTTGAAATATTGATATTTTTATTTTCAACTAGATTATAGATGTCTTGTAACTGATTGATGTAGTACAACATAGTATCTATCATCTCAGGAATGGTATCAGTATCCTTTACTCTACTCAAGGCACGTTGTTTAGGTTGGATAAGATACATACTTACAGCCTCCTGAAATAGTTCCTCTTTATCCTTAAAATAGTAATATAACGTACCACGCCCCATGTTTAATGCAGCCTGCAAGTCTGTTATTGACACATTAGCATAGCCCTCTGTCATATACAATTCGATTGCTTTTAGCAGTATTTTTTCTCGCCTATCTTCTACCATAATACATTCGATTTTATGCTTTTTCGGCTGCAAAGGTATTAAAAAAATTTTATACTAGCAAATTTTTTCAAAAAAAACTGAACGTTTGTTCGAAAATAATGCATTACCTTTGTCGCCGATTTGGTACAGAAATTGTAGTAATATTAATAAAAATGATTTTAATATGAAAATTAAGAATACAAATATACTGATCACGGGAGGTGCATCAGGAATAGGAAAAATAATGGGGCGTCTTGCTCTGGAGAAAGGCGCGAAGTCACTGATTATATGGGATATCAATCCAGATAACCTCGAGTCCACCAAAGCCGAGTTTGCCACTTTAGGCACGGTCTTTACCTATGCCGTGAATGTGGCAGATAGCGATGCGGTCATCGCTGCCTACCAACGTGTGAAAGAGGAGTGTGGCAGTGTGGACATCCTCATCAACTGCGCAGGTATTGTTCGCGGTAACAATACGTTTGCCCACCAAACTATCCAAGATATCCGCCTCACGATGGATGTCAATACTGTCGCACCCATGGTGCTCACTTTGCAAGTATTGCCCGATATGCTCAAGCGCAATCGTGGACATATCTGCAATATTGCTTCGGCGGGAGGTATGTTGGGAAATCCTAAAATGTCGGTCTATGGTGCTAGCAAATGGGCAGTAATCGGTTGGAGCGAGAGCATGCGCATCGAACTACAGCAACGCAAAGCAAACGTACATGTCACCACCGTCGCACCTTACTTCATCAGCACGGGCATGTTCCATGGTGTGCGTTCTATCTTCCCTATCCTCAAGCCCGAACCCACGGCAAAGAAGATTATCCGTGCCATTGAACGCAATACCATCTTTGCAGGCATACCTTTTAACTATCATTTCATACGTTTCTGGCAAGCTATTCTGCCATTGCGCGTATTTGATTGGCTCTTTGGCACAGTTTTTGGCATCTATCGTACAATGGACCACTTTACTGGTCGCAAATAACCAGCTATTTGCCCTTTGTTTGCCACTTATATGCCACCTATCACCATAGGGACTTCATAGGAACTTCATAGGAACTTCATAGGAATTTCATAGGGACTTCATAGGAACATCACCGTATGATTACCGAGAGAAAATAGATACATTATACTACTTTCAACGATATGCAAAACTACATTTCCACGATCCACAGCAAGCAACAAGCGTATTTCCGCTCTGGCGCTACCCTTGCGCTACCTTTCCGCAAGCAAATGCTACGCAAGTTATCCAACGCCATGCACCAATATGAGAAGCCACTCGCTGAAGCCCTTTGGACCGACCTTCACAAGTCCTACGAGGAGGCATACCTCACCGAACTGAGCATTGTCTATGGTGAGATTCGCAATCACCTCAAGCATATGCGCCGTTGGGCGCGCCCCGAACGCAAATGTTCGCCTATTGCGATTATGCCTGCTACCAGCAAGGTTATCAAAGAGCCGCTTGGCAATACGCTTATCATTGCGCCATGGAACTACCCTGTTCAGCTGCTCCTTAATCCATTGGTAGGAGCCATCTCCGCTGGCTGTACAGCCATGCTCAAGCCCTCGCCATACGTGCCACACGTATCGGCAGTACTTACTGAGATGATTCGCGCCACTTTCCCCGAGGAGTATATCGCTATTGTTGAGGGTAACCGTCAGGTTAATCAAATGCTGCTTGCAGAGCGATGGGACTTAATATTCTTCACAGGCAGCCCTTCGCTAGGAAAGATGGTCATGGAAGCCGCTTCCAAGCACCTCACTCCTGTTGTGCTGGAGTTGGGTGGCAAAAGCCCATGTATCATTGATAAATCGGCTAATCTGGAGGTAGCAGCCCGCCGCGTGGCATGGGGCAAAGCCCTCAATGCAGGACAAACATGTATTGCACCTGATTATCTGATGATTCATGAGGACGTAAAAGATAAGTTCCTCAAGCTGCTTGTCAAAGAGTGGAAACACCTACTAACCAAAGACCCACAAAAGGCAAAACACTTCGTGCGTATTGTCAGCGAAAAAGCATTGGAGCGTTTGATTAGTTACTTGCCTATATCCAATAGCCCGTCAGGGCGTCCAATAGGCGGAACGCCGTCCCATAGCGAAGCGTCCATCTATTACGGCGGTCACTATGACCGCGCCGACCGTTATATGAGTCCAACAATCTTGACGGATGTCAGTCCAGACGCCCCAGTAATGCAAGAAGAGATTTTCGGTCCAATCTTCCCCGTGCTGACATTCAAGGAGATAGATGAGGTTATCACTTTTGTTACCGACCGTGAGAAGCCATTGGCATTGTATTATTTTGGCACCAATGGTGATTATGTATTGCGCTACACATCTTCAGGCGGTGCCTGTGTGAATGATGTGATTATGCACATAGTGAATCACGACGTGCCCTTTGGCGGTGTAGGCAATTCGGGTATGGGGTCATATCATGGCAAGGAGAGTTTCATGACTTTCTCCCACCGCCGTTCGGTAGTCTCTACCCCAACCTTCGTGGACACACCTTTCCGATATATGCCATATCGACTTTTCAAATGGATTAAGAATTTAGCCTAACTTAGTATAATATAAAATCCTTCCCCTTTAAGTCAATACATTATGGGGAAGGATTTTATAGAGAATAGTATTTTTATTATCGTTTGATAAAACGAATCACCTGAGTCCCAATTTGTAATAGATAGGTACCAGGGCTTAGATTAGTCACATTAATCTCTGTTCCATGTTCATGAATCATGGCTTCACCTCGTAGATTATATACACGCAGCGTCTGAGCATCAATTCCATTCACCACTAGAATATCTTGCGTAGGATTAGGATATACTGTAATTACATCTGTTACTACATTGTCAATAGCAGTATCAGCACCTTCTTTGAAGGTTATTTTACGAATGTTAGCAATTAACTCTGTTGCCAACACATTCTCCGAGTGGTCCAATAATTGCAAATTATTTCCCACGAACACCCATTTACCTATCATAGATACATTTTGTACTATTTCTGCACCCGATTGAGGTGAGATAACTATCTGTGTCGCCATTAACTGCATTGAGCAAACAAGCATTAAAATAAAACAAAACTTTTTCATATCAATTCTATCATCATATTGTGTATTTAATTTTATTTACTCATTTCTAACATTTTATGTATTGGGCACAGAGCTTCTCTAGCGATTACTTCACCTACAAACACTTCGTTTGTTTCATCGCGAAGACAATTATATAGCTTTCGCAATGTATTCATTCGCATATACTCGCACTCATTGCAACCACACTGATTAGCAATAGGTTGTGAAGTACCACCCCCTACTCTCTCTATAAATTCAGGTGGAACCGGAATGAATTCTACATCTGGACACGATTTTTGCATTTTATGAAGGATTCCACTCTCAGTTGCCACAATAAATCGCTTCTGTTCGGGGTGCTCTTTTGCATAATTAAGCAATGCTTGCGTTGAGCCAATCACATCCGCATTCTGCAACACAATCGCTTTGCACTCTGGGTGTGCCAATACTTTCGTATCGGGATATTGTTGCTTGAGCGACAAGATTGCTTCTACAGAGAAACGTGCATGTACATGGCATCCACCATTCCACAAATCCATCTTGCGCCCCGTCATTGAATTAATATAATCACCGAGGTTTTGGTCGGGACCAAAGAGGATAGGTTTATCTGTGGGTAACTGCTTAACAATCTTCAGTGCATTGCTGCTGGTTACCACAACATCGGTGAGCGCCTTCACAGCTGCACTGGTGTTCACATAGGAAACTACCAAATGGTCAGGATGCTCTGCTTTCCATGCTGCTAAATCTTCCGCCTTACAACTATCTGCCAGCGAGCAACCTGCTGTAGGTTCGGGAATAAGCACTTTCTTATCAGGGCAGAGGATCTTGGCTGTCTCTGCCATAAAATGCACACCGCACATCACAATGATGTCAGCATCCGTCTTGGCTGCTTCTTGTGCTAATGCGAGAGAATCACCCACGAAATCTGCCACATCCTGAATTTCAGGGCGTTGATAATAGTGCGCCATAATAATGGCATTCTTCTCATGGCAAAGTTGACGTATGTCTTCTGCTATATTCATTGACATATGATCTGACCTGTGGTATTATAATACACTCCTTGATACTCTATCATGAGTTGTCCATCCAATATAACCTTATTACCAATGGATTGGGTTGGTTCCTCTTTAATAGTTTCTAAATTTGTGCCAGTACTGCATGAGGTAATAAAACGAGAGTATGTATATGTATAACTGGGACCCTTCATATCAACCTCAATATTACTTAAAGCAGGACCAAATTCTGCTGTATTCGTTGTGCTTGTAAAACGCAATTTTCCTACTGCAGATATTGGTGTTTCGGCTTCCCAAACATAGTCATTTAGTGTTTTGTTTGATGCTACTAATTCACCAACTTTAGTGTTGCCGACCTTAAATTCAATAGTATTATAATTTGAGCCACCATAGGTACGCATATTTATTACAACATATTGAATTTGACTTGCATCTATTTCTTCTTGCAATTCAATATAAGAATTAGTTACCATTCTCCAATGCTTTGAATCTTGTATCAATCCCGACAATGTCCAACCTTCAGTATCTGTCATTGTTAGTACATATGTCATTGGATCACCAGATGGAGCAATATCTTCGCTTAATTGTGCAAACACAGCATGAAAAGTAGTATTTCGTACAATATCTGGAGCATCATCCACGTCAGAGAATAAATCTACTGGGACTTCATCTTGTGTACCATTGATCATATGTTCACTCCAACCTACAAACACATTACTAACCTCATCACATGATGCTGGTGCGGTAGGCAAACTGGTTACCATTTTACCTTCTTTCACACTTACTGTTGGACTACCTGCTGTGTAGATTTCTCCATCCACAAGCCATGTAATAGTGTATTCTACTTCTGGATTCGAACTACCTCCATTAAGATAACCATTGCTCTCGCCAAGAACGAAGCGAGAGTCGTATGCTGTGATTAGGTCATCCAAGTCGAGCGTTTGACCCGCCTTTTCACCCCAGATAAACTCTGCCAAGTAAGGATAGTCAATAAATGGGTTGCGGTTACCTTGTGTTTGCTGAATACCATTATTGCGGTCAATCTCTTTTTGTGACACTGGGTCTTGGCGGTGCCATTTCATAAGCAATGCCACACCATATTTGGTCAAACCGAAAGAGCCTGTAGAGAAGTTTGTAGTAAATGTTTTAGAACCTTCTCCATCTGTAAAAGCTTTGTCGCCTGCCCACTTGAGCAACGCACCCATATATCCACGAGCGAAGTCACCCTTGTACTCATCACGTGGCTCAAATACTGTACCTGAAGCAGAGATAGTAGTACCATTGTTACCTGCAATAGTATTACCACCTACGATAGTAATACTCTTGGCAGAACCTTTCTTGTTACCATGCTTATTGTAGTCTGCGCTTGACACCTCACCAAAAGGATAGTTGCTACGAATACCATTTACCTTGCCATCAGTAGGTACAAGGTGGAAGATATCGCAACCAGGACCACTCGTTGTACCACCATACCATGACTTAGGAATTGAGTGCTCGCGGTTATAGCAATCACATTCGTTTTTATAGCTACCACAATGATTCGAATTGATACTCTTCCATGTACAATCGCTATACATATCCCATACATAACCATTTTCGTGGACATCTGTATGTGGATATGCCCCCCATAGACCATCATATCCTAGAGATGAATAGCCCATTTTGGTTACTTTTTGCACAGCATCAAAAAGTGCTTTACCCGATTTACCATCAATACTTTCGTAATACGCTGGCAAAGAGGCAGCAGGAGTAACGGTCTTTGCAGCAATCGTAATCGCGATAAAACTGCAAACAACAAATAGTAAAATTCGTTTCATAATATTGCAAATATTAAAGTTTATTCAAATTAGCATGCAAAGTTACATTTTTTTTTGCATTCATACAAATATTTTTTGATAAAATATCAAAAAAAACATCCTCACTAGTTAGTAAGAATGCTTTTAATTATGAAATTGTATGATATAATATGCTTATCTTCTCAATGTACGTTCTATTGATGCTACCTCCTGACGAAGGACAACATCGTAACTCATCAAATCATCCATCGTTCCTAACGAATGAGCTACTGTAGCATGGTCACGATGAACTACAGCACCTATCTGAGTTAATGACGAGTCTGTATATTTCTTGATAAGATACATTACTATATTGCGTGCTCTCACCGCCTCACGCTGACGAGTACGTGCAGTTATCACCTTCTCTGTCACATTCAGATGCTGACATACTGCAGTGATAATATCCTTTGTATCAAATGATTGAGGTTTCAAAGCCACCAAGCGGCCTACAACTGTTTGTGTCAAATCTAGATCTATCGGTTTGTCAGTTAATGTTGAATATGCCAAAAGACTAGCCAATACACCCTCTAAATCACGGACATTATCAGTAACATGGCTTGCAATATATGTGATAATATCATCGCTCAATTTTATTCCATCCTTGCGAATGCGATACATCAATATGTCATGACGCAATTGATAATCAGGACGAGTAATCTCAGCTGCCAGTCCCCACTTAAATCGCGATAATAGACGATCTTGCACACCACGTAACTCCAATGGACTACGATCTGATGTCAATATCAATTGCTTGTGACTTTGCTGCAAATGATTGAAAATTTGGAAAAATGAATCTTGTGTACCCTTTAAATCTGCAAAGTATTGTATATCATCTACAATCAACACATCTACCGACTGATAAAACATTAAAAAATCTGGAACACGATTATGATTTACCGCATCTTGAAATTGTAATTTGAAAGTATTAGCAGCCACATATAAAACACGTGCACTAGAATCCAATCTGCATACTTCATTACCTATTGCATATGCCAAGTGCGTCTTACCTACTCCACTACCACCATACAAAAATAATGGGTTGAAAATTGTTTTACCAGGATTCTTGGCTATCTCCACAGCCACAGCTCTAGCCAATTTATTAGGCTCACCTTTGACAAAATTATCAAAAGTATATTGAGGATTCAAATGACTATCCCACTCATCCTCAACTTCTACTATCGATTGTGACACATTCATTGGCTTCGTAGCCGATAACTTCATGGAGTCACTAGGAACATCTATTGTACTTCCTGCCATCAGAATTCGATATTCCAATTGTACTTGCGTACCAAATACCTTACGCAATACTCGTGACAAGATATCCAGATAATTATCCTCTATATAGTCTACTATAAACTGACTTCTTACTTGCAATACCAACATATTGTCTTCCCATTGGATAGGCTCAATGGATGCAAACCAAGTTTGATATGCACTTTGAGACAGATTATCCTTCAATATCTGCTGACATTCTGCCCACAATATGTTTACATTATTTTGCATGTTGCACTACACGTACTTAACGTACTTGTTATAGTAAGTATCTAAATTTTTGTTATTATGAGAAACTCACGACAAACAGACTTAAAAAACAAGTGTTTATCACAAATCGAGTGCAAAGGTACTGCTTTTTT
>JAZNKZ010000070.1:0-5737 GCA_045578815.1 Paludibacteraceae bacterium | reverse complement strand
GATTAATGACGATTCAAGCGTGCACCATCTGCCTCTGGGTTGCGGCGCTCTGGGCGTGGACCACGACGCTCTGGACGAGGACCGCGATCACCACGAGCTGGACGCTCTGGCTCTACATAACCCTCTGGTTTCTCCTTCAATGCCTTGGCACTGAGCTTGAACTTACCCGTCTTTTGATCAACCTCCATGAGTTTGATAGTGATCTTGTCACCCTCTTGGATACCCGTCTCTTCCATCGTCTCATAGCGCTTCCAATCGATCTCAGAGATGTGGAGCAAGCCCTCTTTACCAGGCATGAACTCTACGAAGCAACCATAAGGCATGATAGACTTAACAGTTGATTGGTACACCTCACCAACCTCTGGGATAGCCACGATAGCTTTGATCTTAGCCACAGCAGCGTCCATAGACTCTTGGTTGTTAGATGCTACCTCTACCTTACCGCCTTCTTCAATCTCGTCAATAGAAACGACAGCGCCAGTCTCGGCTTGGATACCTTGGATAATCTTACCACCAGGGCCAATCACTGCACCAATCATATCCTTAGGAATAATGAAGGACACAATGCGTGGAGCGTGAGGTTTGAAGTCTGGGCGAGCAGCAGGCATAGTCTCCTCGATCTTATCAAGGATATACATACGTGCTTGGTGAGCTTGTGCGAGCGCGTTCTCAAGAATCTCGTAGCTGAGGCCGTCCACCTTGATATCCATTTGGCAAGCGGTAAGACCGTCGCGTGTACCAGTAGTCTTGAAGTCCATATCGCCGAGGTGGTCCTCATCGCCGAGGATGTCACTAAGGATAGCGTACTTAGTACCCTTGCACTCAGAGATAAGCCCCATAGCGATACCAGAAACTGGTTTGATAGGCACACCAGCGTCCATGAGAGCCAAAGTACCAGCGCAAACGGTAGCCATAGAAGAAGAACCGTTAGACTCGAGAATATCGCTGACTACGCGAACAGTATATGGGAAATCAACAGGCACAACGCTCTTGAGGGCGCGGCAAGCCAAGTTACCGTGACCAATCTCACGACGACCTACGCCACGTTGTGGGCGTGCCTCGCCAGTAGAGAATGGAGGGAAGTTATAGTGCAAAAGGAACTTATCTGTACCTTGAACCAATGCCTCATCAACGATCTTCTCATCGCGGCTGGTACCAAGAGTAACAGTAGAGAGGGATTGTGTCTCACCACGGGTGAAGATTGAAGAACCGTGAGGTCCTGGCAGCGGAGCTACCTCGCACCAGATAGGACGAATCTCGGTAGTTGTACGGCCATCTAAACGCTTGCCCTCATCAAGGATAGAGCGACGCATTGCCTCTTTCTCAACATCGTGGTAGTATTTATTTACAAGTGCTTCGATGTCATCTACCTCTACGCCAAGTGCCTCAGCGCGAGCAGCCATATACTCGGCTTTCTCCGTCTTGAAGTCCTCGCGGATTTGGGTGAACATCTCCTCACGGTGGTGCTTATCGGTGTCCGCAGCAGTAGCTTGAGCGTATGCGCGAGCATAGCTGAAGTCGTGGACAGCTTGTTTGAGTTCATCATCGTTGATCTCGTGGCAGTACTCGCGTTTAACGGTCTTGCCATACGCTTCCATCATCTCAATTTGCGCTTGGCATTGAGGTTTGATTGCCTCATGAGCTACGCGGATTGCCTCCAGCATATCTGCCTCACTAACCTCTTTCATCTCACCTTCCACCATCATAATATTGTCGAGGGTAGCAGCTACAACGAGCTCAATATCAGCTTGTTCGCATTGAGCGAAAGTAGGGTTAATCACGAACTCGCCATTCACACGCGCTACGCGAACCTCAGATATAGGGCCCTCGAATGGGATATCAGAGCAAGCGAGTGCAGCCGAAGCAGCAAGACCAGCAATAGACTCTGGCATGTCAATGCCATCGGCAGAGTACATGGTTACGTTTACAAAAGTATCTGCGTGATAATCAGCAGGGAAAAGAGGACGCAAAGCACGGTCGATGAGACGAGCGATAAGAATCTCGTAGTCAGATGCCTTACCCTCGCGGCGAGTAAAACCACCTGGGAAACGACCAGCAGAAGCAAATTTCTCTTTGTACTCAACGGTAAGCGGCATGAAATCCGTACCTGGAACTGCATCCTTAGCGGAGCAAACAGTGGCAAGCAACATGGTATTACCTAGGGTAGCCATCACAGCACCATCGGCTTGCTTGGCCAACTTGCCAGTTTCGAGCGTAATCACACGCCCATCAGGGAGAGTAATCTCCTTTCTTACAATATTCATCTTTTTAATGCGTTTTACGGGTACCTTTTGCACCCAAGTTAGTTATAGACCATAAATGTCGCTACAAAGGTACAAAAATTTTGGGACATACACAAGAAAAGTGGATATTTTCTTCAAATTTAATAGATTTTATCTATTTTATTTGACATTTAGTACTCATTTAAGCGGATTCCCTCATTATCCCTTGCTTAGCCCTTCGGTATAGATTCGGTAACCCTTCGGAGTGGTAACGGGGTAGTATCGGGGAAACAAGTATGAAGTATGAAGTATGAGTTATAAGTGATGAGTAATCAGTTAGAATCTTTAGAAAATTTAGAAAAAACAAATACTCGAAATTCTAAATTTTCTAAGAAATCTAATTAGAAAATAAAAATTGTGATATTGAAAATCAACGAGTTGCCATAAGTATGCTTTTCCTACGGACTTGCTGAGAATACACTCTCGGACATTCTCAAATGTCCGCAGAAATCCATCCAAGAAACCTTTCTCCTTGAGAATCAATGAGGATAGTATTCGACTATAGCAAGTAGTATATGAGGTTATCGAGGTTTTATAGAATTTAAAAACCTCGAAAACCTCAATAACCGCACATATTTTTTTTCACCACAACAATAAAAAAATCGCACCTTTAAGTGCGATTCTGTTAAATATTATTTATATCCTTTGTGATCTGATTTCTCAGTTCCTCGAGAGAAGAAAACTGCTTTTCTTTGCGCAAGAAAGAGAGGAAAAAGATTGTGAGAACTTGGTCGTACAAGTCACCCTGAAAATCTAGCAAATGTACTTCTAATGACAGATGATCATTTCCCACAGTTGGATTAGTACCTATATTAGCAACAGCTTTATACTCCACTCCATTTACCTGTGCCACAACGGAATATACTCCACTAGCGGGAAGTTGCTTGGCAGCATTGAGGCGGATATTCGCCGTAGGGAAACCTAGTTTAGTGCCAATAGCATTGCCATGTTCTACCACACCCGAAACGCCATAGACATACCCCAAGAGGCGGTTGGCATCGTGTACTTGTCCTGCAGCGAGTAGCTTGCGAACACGAGATGAACTAACTGCCACTCCGTCCACCAAACACTCATGCGCACGCAACACGCGCAAACCTACTCTACGAGCGATCTTCTCATATGCTGAGAAACCCCTTAAGCAATCTGAACCAAAGTGGTGATCATAACCTATGAGTAGTGTTTCTACATCCTCTTGCTCATGGAGATAACGCATAAACTGCTCAGCAGTAAGCTGTTGCACCGCAGCAAAATCCAAGAAGTGTACTTCGCCATAGTTCTGGAGCAAGGTCTTTCGTTCGTCATGCGTAGTCAGCATAGCGGGAGCTTGCCCCGTCAGCAGTTCCTTGGGATGGCGGTCAAACGTATAGATAGTAGGCGTGAGTTGATGGTGCTTGGCATGTTCACGCAACTGAGCAAATAGGAAACGGTGTCCGCGATGGACACCATCAAAAAATCCTATGGTTGCTATGCGGGGCATGTGGGAGTTTAGGAGTTTAAGAGGTCTAAACGCTACGCTGTTCTAACAGTTCTAAAGGTTTATAATTTGATGTAAATCTTCTTGCGGTAGAGGAGGTAGGCAATACCCCAGAACACCAATACAAGGCTCAAAGCGCAAGCAAATGACCCACCTTCGTTGCCAAAGAGCGGTTGCATGCAGACCTTATACCAGAAACTCCACACATTATAAATCTGCTCGTTGAACTCAAAGCGGATGCTACGCATCACATAGACTGCTATTGCGCTTAAACAGAAGATAAACAATGGGTTAACTCCAAAACACTCAAAGAACTTATACCAGTTGTTTGCTACTTTCTTAGTGGCAATCTCGCACTTGGTAGTGGCCTCTTTTGCATTGCGTTCAGGTAAGCGGATATCAAGAATCCAAGTTAGGATTGCGAGTAGTGAGCTTGCCAAACCACATGTGACGAGGATGTAGCTTGCAGACCACATGCTCTTGTTGATAGGATATGCATAATCGAGGCAGAAGCCAAGAAGCATCATCACCGCACCTGCGAGAAGAAGGCGGGTGACTTTACCCCAGTTATCTTTGACATTCATGATAAGGTGTCCCATCCATGCGCCAATCAGCACATGCGCCACGCAAGGGATTGTAGATAGCACACCCTCTGGATCAAAACCGATGCGCTCGCCAGCCGCATTGGTCATATGGTAGATATGATTGTCGCCGAGCAATTTGAGGTCCACAATAGACTCCATATTGGCAGCATTGAGTTCGAAACTATTGGTTACACTCTGCATGATACAATAGATAACCATCAACACAGCAGCTACCCAAGGGCAGTTTTTAGGTTTAGCAGCCAGCATAAGCAAGCCGCCGAAGATACTCACAAGACCCAAACGTGGGAAGACACCTAAGATACGGATATGCTCGATTGGATAAGTCCAAACGGCTTGCAAGAGTGTGGTCCCTTCTTTAGTGATTTGTCCAAGAAACATTCCAAGCCAACTCAATGCCCAACCGATGATGACAATGAGCAAACCACGTGTGATAACCTTCTGAGCCACACGCCAAGTGAGGGCATGGTTGGTCTTCTTGTGGGAGATATACATAGCAATACCCATACAGAAGACGAAGAATGGGAAGACGAGGTCGGTAGGTGTGCAACCATTCCATGCCGCATGGCGAAGAGGTGCATAGATATGCGACCAAGTACCTGGGTTATTAACAAGGATCATGCCCGCGATGGTGATACCACGCAAAACGTCCAAAGATAGAAGGCGTTTTTTAGGGGTTGGGGTGATAGTTTCTTGTGACATAATTGATTTATGCTAAAGTTTGTTAACTGTGCATTTCTTAAACATAGTGCATTCCTTCGGCAAGGGTAGCGCAAGGGTATACAAAATGTAGGTAAAAGATAAATATAAAGAAATATTAAATTCTAAGTACAAAAAGAAACAGCCCCCCGTTTGCGCGGAGGGCTGTTTTATCAGTTTGATTACTCTTGGTTGAGGGTTACGCGCTTGAAGTCGATTACGTTAACGTTGTTCTTCTTCAAAACGTCTTTCACGAGCTCTTTGCTCTCGCTCATGATGTATTGTTGCTCTACCAAAGTGCTCTCTTTCAAGAACTTACCAAGACGACCTTGTGCAATCATCTCGACTTTCTTCATGTTGATGTTTGCCTCAGCCTCAGCAGGAACAGTAGCGCGGATTTGGCGTGCTGTCTCAGCTTGCTCAGGAGTCAACCAACCTTTAGCAGTGTTAGACTCAATGTGGTCATCGCTATCCACGTGAGCTGGGTTGATACCTGCTTTGCGAACTGCTTGCTCAACTGCTTTGTTGATTTCGTCTTGTTTGGTTTTCTCGATTGCTACAGAAAGCTCACGATCTTTTACCTCTTGTGCTACGTGGTCAGCATCCAAAGCGATTGGAGACATAGAAGCCACTTGCATAGAGATACCGTGGAGTACTTCTGCGTTAGCATCCTCAGCATC
>JAZNKZ010000069.1:0-2209 GCA_045578815.1 Paludibacteraceae bacterium | reverse complement strand
ATTAGTTCGCCAGTGGTCGCATCGTAACGGCTGGTAATATACGGAGCCTCACCACATGTTATCTCCATACGGTTATCTCTTACATAGTCTTTCCAAGTTTTGCCCTCTGGGAACACAATAGACTCAGCGGTTGGAATCCATGAATGTACGCCATTCTCTTCAACTTCAACATTGAACACACCCTCGCGTCCAAACCATGCATTGTCAATCAGATTATTCTGGGCATTGCATACCCAAGACGGAGTAAATACCTCTGCCATATCTCTCGAACGAGCAGTCTGCTGAAGCCTATCCTTCAAGACACGAGGTATAATCTTATTGTTGTCGCAAACTTTCTCGTATGTAATCTCATCAGACTCGGCATAACCATCTCCCCATTGCTCATAATCTTTGGTCGCCCAAAATATATTGCGTTGGGTAGTGTGGTCGCGGAGAAGAGCGTCCATTATATCTTTTGGTACATTACCTTCGAGTATGTCAACTTTCTCTTTCTTCATAGTTTTATGCGACAAATTTCTGTGTAAATTGATAGTCCATAGTTATTGTTTCGTAATAACGATTAGTTCTCTAGTATCAACATCTAACACTTTTGCAATATTCACTAGCATCTCCAAAGAGGGTTGCATCTTGTTGGAGCACCATTTGGAAACAGTTGAGGGGTCTTTGCCTAATTGTTCGGCAAGCCATTTGCCGGTTTTCTTTTGTTCAACCAATACTACTTTTAGTCTATTTAAATCTTTCATTATTTACACATTTTATTGGCGTATACCGCAAATTTAGTGATAATATGCGAAACTGTGTCTTTTTGAAGTAACTTTTTTATCGCATAAATTGTAATTTCTATAATTTAGGAATGAGCATTCGAATAGTTTATATGATTATTCGGAGCATAAAACTTGTACATAAAGTGAAGGTCTTTGCAATATAAAAGCACCATATCCACCCGACTTTGGAGGGTCGGATACCGATAGGTAGTTTTGGGTGGGGGATGTCATTTCCTGATTTAGGTTGACTCCGATCGGAGTCTATCTCTGAAAGAAGTTGACTCTGGTTTAACTTATAACTATTATTGATTGACTTGTAGTCATCATCCCTTGTTTTGGTTGTCTTGCCAGGTCTTATCCCGTTCAGGGGTTGACTGGATGGCGTAGCCCGGAAGGAGACCCCTGAACGGAAGACAAAGGTAAACTGTTTTCAGGGATTTCCAAGTCTGCCAGCTTTTCTTTGATCTCTTTTACCCTATAGCTCATCCACCACTTATTGAGTTCACCCTCACAAGAAGCAGCCTGAGCAGGAGTCATCATATCGATGCTCATATGAGGACGCTCATTGTTGTAGAAGTCTACGGCATTTGCAACGGCAACCTTAACCTCTTCGATGTTTCTAAAGTGCATATCCTTAAGCAGTTCGTTCTTTATTGTGTTGTTTATCCGCTCAGCCTGAGCATTATCTTTAGGATCCCCACACTCCGTTATGCTGATTCGGATATGGTTGTCGTTCAGCAGCTTGATGTAATCATTGCTTGCGTACTGACAGCCACGATCAGAGTGATGTATGAGTGCATGAGACTCTACTTCCCCTATACGGTCAAGGACCATCTTAAGTGCCTCTAAAGGATATGCCGTTTCTAGAGTTGGACCGATGCTCCATCCAACAATTTCTTCAGTATAGGCATCCAAGATCAAGGATAAGTAGCAAAAGGTATAGTGATATTCATCAATCCATATGATTATATACGTGATGTTGCTGACCCATAGTTGGTTAGGCCTGGACGGGATAAGATTCTTGATCATGTTTGGATAGGTAGGAAGACCATGAGATGAGTCTGTAGTTCGGGGTTTACGGACCTTTAGACGAACCTTAAGACTATTTCTGTCTATGATATCTGCAAAGCGGTCGCGCCCTACTGGATTATTCCCGTCAAACTCTCTGCAGTACATATACCACAGCTTCTTACCTCCGATCCCAGGATCCTTCTTGCGTATGCCTTTCACATATTCAAGAACAAATGACTCCTGGGCTGTCTTCTGAAGTACTTTGGACTCGTCATGCTTATAATAAGCCTGCTTACTCACGCCAAACAGTGCGCAAAGTTTCTGAACCTCATATCGCTTGGGGTCCTTTGCGCGCAGGTTGCTTACTGCTTGGCGCCAGCTTTTTTTCTTATCTGGATGCCAAACTTAGCTTCAGCCACATTGATGAGTTCATT
>JAZNKZ010000068.1:0-60188 GCA_045578815.1 Paludibacteraceae bacterium | reverse complement strand
TCTGTAATAAATAAATCTGACGAGGAATCTCCTGAGTATTGGGAAGATGATTATTATTATTTCAATCCATATCTGTCTGATAATTTCAAATGTTGTGCCCAAATAATTAAAACTATTGAAGCAGTGTTAGAATAATGCTTTCGATTGTGACAAGAAAACAATTATGACTGAAAAAATTATCGAAGGTATCAAATACCTCCTCGAAGAGGAAACATTGACCGCAGAGGTCATCAAAAATCCAAATGGTTATAGAGGTAATATCATTATCCCTGAAACCATAGTGTTTAACGAAGTAACCTATCGCGTAACAAGTGTTGGAAAGCAGGCTTTCGGAAATTATTTCTCCCTTACTTCTGTTGTTATTCCCAATAGTGTAACGAGTATTGGAAGAGATGCTTTCTGGGGTTGCGACTCTCTTAAATCCATCGTTATAAGTAATGGTGTGACGAGTATTGGAAAGAGTGCTTTCATGTGTTGCGACTCTCTTAAATCCATCGTTATTCCAAATAGTGTGATAAGTATTGAGGATAATGCTTTCAATGCTTGTGTATCCCTTAAATCAATTGTTATTCCCGAGAGTGTGACGAGTATAGGAGAGACGGTCTTTTGGGGTTGCGACTCCCTTACTTCAATAATAGTAGCAGAAGGTAACACCATGTATGATAGCCGCAATCAATGCAATGCGATTATCGAAACAGCGACTAATAAGCTTATATCCGTTTGCAAAAAGACCATTATCCCTGATGGTGTGACAAGTATTGGTAGTGTTTTCAGCCAGTGCGACTCCCTTACTTCCATTACTATTCCCGATAGTGTGACAAGTATTGAAAAGGAGGCTTTTTTATCTTGCGTTGCCCTTAAATCCATCGTTATAGGTAATGGTGTGACGAGTATTGGGGCCGCTGCTTTCATGGGTTGCGACTCTCTTAAATCCATCACATTCAATGGTACGAAAATGCAATGGAATAGTATTGAATTAGGAGATGAATGGAACTGCGAGATCCCAGCTCAAATAGTCCGTTGCACCGATGGCAATGTGAAGATTGAAGAATGTTGGTAATGATGAAAATACTTAATTACGACGCGCCAGAAGAACTGGTGATTAAAGTGCTTGAGCAAGCAATTCCAGACTTTATTCTGGAGGTGATACGAAAGCAAGAAACGGCTTTCTATCATGGTGATGAATTCTATTTGCAGATGCTCTGTCCGCTACAACGTTACGAGCAGGACGAGGTAGAGGAGAGGCAAGGTACTGAATGTGCGGTTGAATTATTCACCCCTATTTCTTTTGACCAAGGCTTGTGCCCAACGCCCATCCAGAAATTCACGCGAGCATCTTATAGAAATATCGTGTCGCTGCTGCATACGATACCTGTTTATCTTAGAGAAAAAAATAAAAGAGATGATGACTGCGACCGATTAGGCACATACCATCCTGATAAAAACAATCCGTATATCGAGTTGTATATGCAGGATATATGGGATGCTGCTAAAGCAAATGATCTGCACTATAAATGGCTCCTGACCAAAGTTTTGATTCACGAATTGGCACACGCTGCATTAGATGTCTATAACCTGGAAAATGGAGAGTATATCGAAGAGAAGGTTAAGTATTCTACCGAATTTGGCAAATGGCGTGAGGAGTCCATGGCTAACGCGATCACGTTGCGGATAATTCGTGAGTTTGATGATACTGCATTCTATGCGTATGCGAAAGAGTTTATGCTTCATCAGCCAGATAGGTATGCATTAGGTGTCTTGTTGGAGAACTTTGAGGATTTGGATTTTGACAGTGTGTTAGAAGCCAAATATATGGGAGTACCTGTGAACTTTGCTGAAGAGTGGATGGCGTATGTACAAGGTACCCCAGACTGGGAGGGCTTGCACCAACGCAATAAAGAGCTTATTGGGGAATGGGCAAAGAATCAAAAAAATAATAGTAAAGAAATTTCAAATTGCTAAGATTATGCGTAAACTGGTAATAAATAAAAACACAAAGTTTCTAAGAGGACAATATTATATCTTTGCCACGGACCAAGATTTTATCAAATGGGCAGTATTGCCTTATGCTAAAATCAATGCCGATGGCAATCCACAAGTAGAGTTCACCCCAGCGTATTATCAAGCCAGAGAAAAAAATATGTCATTCAAGATCTTGGATCAAGTTTCAAAGATAATGGAAGAGGGTAAAATCACAATCTCTATTTGGCTCCCTAAACAATGTTGGACACTATATGGAACCCAAAAGAAAGAGGTCACATTGAAAATAAATGCGCTTCATAATAATGAACTTTCTGATTTGGAGTATGACTTCGATTAACAAAATGTATCTTTGCAGCACTTTTTGTGCAGCACTTTTTGTGCAATTCGATAAATAGCAGGATATGAATGAGTTAGAAAATCCGTTTGTGATGCAGGAGAGTTTATTCGCAAATATAGTCTCAAAGGAACAAGTAGTGTCAACAAAGCGCTGGCATATCTAATTGACAAAGAATTAGCCTATCAGACACCGCAGGGATATATTATCTACAATCGTTTCTTTGGGTTTTGGCTAAAGAACTTAATGTAATGTAACACATTATAAGATAGAATAAAATTATGGATACTAATCAACAAATACAAAATGCATTAGACGCATTGAATGCTAACCCAATGTTTCGTCTGTCGATGAGTTCATTGGAATTGTTCCACTCCAACTTTTTAGAGTGGTTGTTTGATCTCGACCATAAAGCATTCTTAGAATGCTTTGATCTGACAGTTACTAATCCTACTGCTTGCACCATAGAGCGGGAATACCATCTGGGTACAACATCTGTAAACGGCAAAAAAAAGCAATGGGTTACTGATATTGCAGTTTTTAAAAAAGCCGATGACAAGAACGAGAAAAAGAAAAAGGACGCAAAAACTGATAAAAACAAGAAATTGATTCTTATTATTGAAAACAAAATCAAGAGCACTCCTAGCAAAGGGCAATTGGAAAATCAAGAGGAATTGGCTGATCCGGATTGCAAAAAAGTACTATTATCTCTTTTTGAATATTCTGTTTCAAAGGATAAACCTGATGGCTTTGACAAAGTCTTATATAAAGATTTGATTGGCAAAATACGCACAAATTATGCATCGCATACTTATATCAAAGATTACTGCGATATGTTGGATAGTTTGCAATCAATTATAGTTGCTGATAGCGTAGTTCAAGAAGCATTTGGAAAGAATCCAACAAAAACAAAGTTCTTTACTTTCCACAGAGATTCTGTGAACTTAGAAACTTGTGGTATAATGGATGCTTTTCGAAAATATCAAGCAGCAAGTCTGGCGAATGAATTTGAGAATCGCTTTATCGCAAAGAATACTACTGACTTACTAATGACTTGCGAGCATAGTCTAAACAATAAGCATGCTTGCACTACAATAGCATATGAATTAAACGATAGATTAAATGTGGGTGTGCAAATAGAACATGACCAATTGCGTATATTCTTTGAAGACAAAAAGAAGGATTTTTATATAGATAATGTGCGTAAATACTGGAACTCATGGTTCGGTGTAGATACTGAGAAAATACAAGGTGTTGCAAAAAAGAATAAGAGTCAACAATATTGCAGTTACAATATGTCGAAGAGTTTATTCATATATCGTTATGTTAAATTAGATGATTTAGATGATAAATTTGTTTCAAGTCCTATCACGATCAAAGATTTATGCATATATGTACAATGTATATTAGATAAAATCATTGCTGAGTATTATAGTGGTAAGATTTTCAATGTTTTGAAAGAAATCATTCCCCCCCTCCCCACATATGAAATAGTACATCAATAACCTATCATCCTCACTTCGCCAAAAGAGTGAACAAGAGTTGCAACAGAGCGTTGAAAGGTTATGCAAGTATTTAGTCATTAAGAGCGAAGAGTCTGCCATCAAAACCATCATGGCAGATTCTTATGCTTTGCGCTACGAAGCGGGTACTTTGTATATTCAGGGTAAAAATGACCCGCTACCTATTGCACTTACTGACCTCCATGATACCGATCTTCTTCGCATCCTGACCAACCATGAACTTCAACTGCTATCGCAATGCGCGCAATATGCCGAATACGATGATAGCTGTTTCCAAAACGAACTCGCGCGCAGAAACAATCCATAGAGACCCTGCTATCAATCATATTTTGCAAACTCGACTTTGCAAAAAAAATAAATATGCATTCATTTTGAAATTTTTGCATTTGTTTTCTATATTATGCATGTAATTTTAAATTTATAACAATATGTCACGCTTTAATCATTGGAAAACCACAGAGAAAAAATTTGTTGCAAGCAATCGTATTTATTTTGGTGAACTACCTCCTCACTTAGCCCATGTAGGGGTTCCACAATCAGTTGCTCGAGATGGGATGTTTTACCTTACAAAGCGAGAAGGTAATCAGTTGACCTTTTATATCCATCATCTGGGGAACAGATATAACAAAATAACACTAACAGCTAAAGTACTCACCAATCCTACTACGGGCGAAGAGGTATGTTTTGTTAACTACGAAGGCACACGCATCCTATTACAGGCATCTACTTATATGGTAGGGGGACGTCGCGTCACAAAAGAGGAAATGGAGAAAATGTTCGTAGCAGATGGTCGAACAGTTGCGCAATTCTTAAAAGATAAAGCCGAAGAACTAAAAGCTAAAAAAAACAAATAAAGAGAAACTAAGGTAAACTTCTTCATTTTGTTTGGGTTGCCAATGCCACAAATAATCTTTTTGAGTGGGGACACTAATGCAGCATGCATTCTTCTGTCCCCAACCAAAAGATATTCTTCTAGATTTTTGAATATTTTGGTAGCAAAGCGTATTTTTGTTAAACTAAACAAACCTCGAATTGACGATAATTGACAATATGTAATTGACCTGAATTGTCTTAAAAAACAAATATTCCAATATTATATGCGACAATATGTACAAGAGATAGCTCAGGTGCTTCACCTCATGAGCGAGCAGGAGCTGAAAGATAGCATCGAAAAACTTTGTGGGTATCTGCTATTTAAATACGGCGAATACTATATAGATGATTTTGACGATGATACTACAAAACCCGTGTTCGACACCGTACGCACAGGCGAATACACCATCCGCCTATCGGGCAAAACCATCACCTGCCAAAACATCCACAGCAACCATGGCACCCTATCTCTCATTCCTCTCGCCTCATCGCCTAATAGCCCTATCGCCTCATCGCCCCATAGCCCCCAGGGCGTCCAATATCCAATAGGCGGAACGCCGTCCCATCGCCTATTGCCAATAGCCACCCTAAAGGGCAAAACCAACCACATTGCAGTCGTGAAAGCCCTCATAAAGATGGTGAACGGATTGCACCAAGCCGAAGAACGCATGTTCGGTCCCGAAGCTGCCGAATGGTACTAAGATACTCCATAACTCACTTATTATATTGTAATGACTAAGAAAAACTTTTTGGATGATTACATCTCAGGGATATTCAACAATGATAATTTGGTCAGCATGCGTGATGGGCGCCAAGCTTTAGTATTTGGCAACTATGCACAACATGGCTATATCATCATTAGCCCCTGCAGCAGTATGAATGATGCAGATGCGATTCCTCACATTCGTACAATGATTGATAGTATTCGACAAACAAAGTATTCCTACATGCCCGTATATGCTCGTTTTATCAAAGATGCAGATATTTACCACGAAGAACATGTGTATGTCAAGGCGATTGTTATCTTCAATTATAATCATGGACATGATTGGAAAACTGGATGCCAAATCAAACGGCCGGGTACAGCAGAAACTTTGAAGAACCTACTAGATTTGGGGATAGAATTGGCAAAACAATTCCACCAAAGGGAGTTTTTGTATAAAGCTCCTCTCCAACAATTACAAGCGATTGATCAGAACGGCAATTTAATAGATAAGAGTTGCTTAGAGGATATCATTTACGGAGGACGACTTGTCACTTCCTACTTTGCGAAATTGTATAATCATATGTTAGGGGGCGAACTTCCAGAGTTTATTTCTCAGAATTATGGATTTCGCAAGATATTGTCCTCATTTGCTGGCTGCTATGCCAATCCTGCGCCATTGGGAATAAGCGAACGTCAATGCCGAATAGCCCACAAAGAGATATTTATCAAGTAGTAAAAATGCTATCTTGGTGTAAGAAAGCACTTTATTATAGAGTATTTTTTTGCAAACTCCACTTTGCAAAAAAAATATATGTGCACTCATTTTTGAAATTTTTTATTTTTGAACTATATTATATGTGTAAATTGCAACAAAGCAATAATTAAATGTTTAACAATAAAATTTACACATTATGGTACAAGTAAAATTATTTCAAGAGAAAACACCTTATCTCGAGGTTTTTGAAAAACAAGTAAACGAGTTCTTGCAACAGCACAGCCAGGATATCAAAGTGGTAGATATCCGATATACAGCGGAAAGCCCCAACCCACATAATAGCGTTTGGAAAAACTGGACTGCTATGCTCGTATATGAAACCGAAAAACCAATCCAATAATCCATCCGACTATGAAAACGAATCGCACCCTCTCAGCCACTGATCTACAAAATATGGAAGTTGGAGAATTTATGCTACGCAGTATATATGCTTCTAAAAACAATCCTGCCGATCAACCCATCATCCAAGAAATGTACCGCCGCGACAAAATAGGAACGGCATACCGATTCGGAGATGTAGAAACGCTATTGCAAGAACTATCGCACGACAATATCTCTGCTGCAGAGCACCTGGGCATGCTCTATGAGCTGGGCAACGAGCAATATGGCATCTATATCGACAAAGCGCGCGCACAATCGTACTACGATATGTTAGGTTATAACCCAATGGATGGCATATCAGAAGAGGACATGATACCAGAGGCAGAGCCTGCCATCGTGACCTATCAACTATCGGGCAACGCAGATGACCTCAAAGCCATTGAGCAGATAATCCATTCGTTGGCTAAGTTCTACGGAACGCCAAATGGCGAAGTGAATGTACAAGGACTGATGAAAGTGCTAGTAGGGTCGGATGCCTATGAATATAGAGGCAATATACTGAGTATGACCTATATGGATGAGCAAACCCTACACATTCGAGCCGAAGTGCGAAAAGTAGAAGCCCTGCGATATGCCATCAGCCAATGCTTTAGCAATATCCGCGTAGAGATAATTGAAGAGTAAATAATGCACTAAAAAATAGAACAATTATGTCAAAATCAACCATCAAAAATACCAATCACTCATTTGGCAAACGCCCACATTATGAGCTGAAGGAGCTAAAGACATGGAGTGAGGACCGCCTAATAGAGTATATCATTTTTACGATGCAGCGCAAAGGTATCACCGAATTTAGTACAACTCTATTTCCTGGCTATTTCGGCTGTAGATACGATCGCCCAGAGGGCTGGCACCTGCTATTCTGGCCTTTCCTCGGTGGCTACCAACATACATACGAATGGACACGAGTATTTCTAAAAAACGGAGAGTTGCTATTCGAACTCGAAGAGCGTATCAGCAAACATAAGTACGATCTGTTTGAGGATACTTTCTTCGAGAATATATTCCCATCACCCGTTGGCAGAACAGTAGGCGAACGCTATTGCTCAACAATCATTACGCACTATCATGCGGATGAGTTCTTTGATATGCTTCCTCATCTGCCTATCAAGGATATACAATCCAAGCTCTGGACTAAGCAGCGTTATTTGGCAGATGTGGCTTCTTCGCTTGAGCTTTATAATCCTCAACGAGAAGCTGCGGATGAAGCTCGCCGCCCCAAGATGACTTTAGAGCAAGCTAAAGTGCTAATAAATGCGCCCCACTTTAAAATAAAACCCAATTGGATGAGTGAAATCAAAGATAAGTGCTTCGGTCCTAAGAAAACGAAATTCTCACTCCGATTGCTATGGATATTCCTTATCTCGGTTGTGGTCAGCATACCAGTTGGTGTTTTCCTCCATAATTGTCAATATCAGGTAGAATCACAGTTTGGCTTTAGTTGGCTGATGGCGACACTCATTTTCTTTGGAATATGGTTTGGCATAAGTTTGCTGATCGATCTGTTCGAACATCACAGCCGAGTCTATATTAAGAGATGATGATTTAAAGAGTTCATTACAAAAAAAATCAGAGATTACTACTATTCCCATGCGCCAATTTAAGAAAACCAAACGCGTCATCACACGCGAAGAACAAATGACTATGCACGAGAGAGCCAAAGCCGCTGCTGAGCGTTACCATCAAGAAAAACAGCGCCTCATCGCCGAAGGCAAACTCCGCCGAGAACTAATCAAAGTAGATGCCAAAACGACGATTGTCAGGTATATACCTATTGACGACACTACATCTCAATAATACCTAGGTGAAATAACCAAGGAATTCAATATCAATGTATAACTACAATTAATACATAACACACTATGCAACAGACAGACAAAAGACATTACAAGCGTCGTTACTATTATCTAACAGCGCACTCCGAGCAGGAGAAAAAGCAACTGCTATCTGAACTCATTCACGGCAGCAATATATTGGGTTATCCCACCTATGCCGATATTCGCAAAAATCGCATACGCATCAAAGTCCTGATTCCACAACTATATCCTGACGCACCAAGAAGCTATTGGGAGATTTATCATATCAAGTTAAGATATAGTAAACGGAAAGCTGAAAGCGGAAGACTGAAATAACACTGAGCAACCACCGATGAACATCGCAGTGGTAATGAAGTGCTTTCGAAGGGTACCGTCAGCCAATATTTAGTCCACAGGCAACTTATAGTACCTCTATTTTCTCGATTATAAACGAGCAAGCGCTTTCTTCAAAGCGATAGTGTATGCTTCTTGGTAGTAGGTGAAGAAGTTTTTCCACTCAGCTTGCAATGCCAAACGGACTGCGGATTTGCGGATGGCAGCTGTCTTCTGTGGAGAGAGCGAGAAGTAATATTCAATCGTATTGACAATATGATTAATAACATCGTCGGTATTGCTATCATTGCGATAAATGACTGCCACGCCCTTGTCAATGGTGGTGCACCCCTGCTCCTCGCACCATACACCATAGCCACTTAGACTGGTAGTGATGGTAGGCACATGGAACGCCATACTCTCCAGCGGCGTATAACCCCATGGCTCGTAATAACTTGGGAAGACGGTCAAATCCAGACCAATCAACAAATCGTAATAAGGCAAGTTCAGCACACCATCGTTGCCATTGAGATAGGTAGGCACAAATACCACATGCACGTTGCCTACGGTGAAATCTTCGCGCTCTAAGTAAGGAATCATGACGAAAGCGATGACTTGCTTTTGTGATGGTGTAGGGTGTAAGGTGTAAGGTGTAGAGGCAGGGGCTTCGCCTAATTTTCTCATCGCCTCCAAAAAGACATCGATGCCTTTGTTTTTCCATTCGTAGCGGCCGGCGGTGCCAATCAGGATATCGGTGCCTTGTACATCTATGCCTTTTGCGCGTGCGAGGGATATTAAGGTGTTGCGTGCACGCTTACGTGCGGCATCAAAATCTTTTCTCTGTGGTACGAAGCCCTGCTCAAAGCCATTAGGAGTGACAATATCCACTGGCTTATCTAGCAGCTGTTTACACTCGCGAGCAGTGATGTTGCTCACAGTAGTGAAGCAGTCGGCATAGTGCGCTGCTTTCTTCTCGGCAGAGTGTTTGCTGACCATATTCAGTTCCAGAGCCATTTGGTCGCCATGGAAACCATCGAAACAATCGTAAAGCGGTTTGCCATTGCCTGCGATACTGCGACCAATACTGGTGGCATGGGTAGTAAAGAGCGTACCAATAGCGGGACAATGCTCGCGCAGGTAAAGGATAGTGAATGCCGTTTGCCACTCGTTGCAATGCATCACAGTAGTAGGCGTATCGAGATGGCGGTACAAACTCTCTGCTACTTGTCCGACCGCATAAGCGAAGAGGCAACTCTCGTCGTAATCGCCATAGGCAGCATGACTCTGTACGCCATACTTCTCCCACATATGACCAAAGATTTGGTCTTTCTCTGCCCATAGTTCGTCCCACTTAAGGAGCACTGCAATAGGGCTTCCTGGCACTTGCCAACGACCTACGCGCACACCTTTAGGACGCCATCCTTTGAGGACGGTCTTACTCTCCTTGAAAGTCAAATTGGAATGATCGCCGAAATCGGGACCGAAAAATACTACTTTATCTTTGTGTTCTGCTTGCATGGAGGCCGCACGCGTAGATAGCACGGCATAGATGCCGCCTACGCGATTGCATACCTCCCAGCTCGTTTCGAAAATATATTCGGGCTGCATGTTTAATTAGTGATGAACTATGAGTTTTGAATTATTGAAGTTTGTTATTGACTGTTATTAAATCAATATTAGTGAGATTATTATATTGATTTGGCGTGGTAGTAAATCGATTGTTCTTGCTCTTGACTAGCGGCATAGCGAATAATCCTTCATCTGTAGCCCAATAAATACGATTGCGACCAGCATCCAGATATATAGCACCTGTGGCCTGAGAATCAATGAGTGTCATCGAACCGCCGTTCATATTGGCAACAAAAAGTCCTTCAGGGGTGGTGATATACCATTTTTGTGCCAGAGCGTCAATTTGGATATGGTTGATTGTTATTCCCGCGAATCCTGCTACCACATCGGCCATCTGACTAGCATAGAATGTGGAATCATTGAATGTCACTACGGTGTCATTGGTCTGCTCAAGTAGATAAATATCATCGCTATTAGCCGATGTTACTTGTTCGAGGCGCTCATTAATCATGCGCTGACGTGATGCAGTCATGTCTGTCTTACGCATAACGATGGCAGGGGCCTTGGCTTGGTGAATGAGCAGTTTTTCTGTTATTACATATTTCTTATCCTTTTGCGTGATAGTGAGTTGAATATCTGTTTCTCCTGCTGAGGTGAAGTATAATTTAACAGCAGAAGTGTTTTTAGATCCAGATACAATGACGCAGTTGTCGGGTAGAACCCAGTCGTAGGTCAAAGAGTAGTTGAATGGATTATAGATATTGGCCTTGAGCGTGATGTCGTGATAGTGCAAGATAGAGTCCGATGAGCACACCATCGTTGGCACAGTGTCGTACACAGTGATAAGTTTGGTGCGAGTCTGATGCTTCGCACTATCAACCATCAATGTTACAGCGTATTCACCAGCTTTTTTATAGACTTTGTTTGGATGTTTGCTCATGCTAGTGGTATTGTCACCAAAAGTCCATAGCCAACTTTCTCCAGCACTACTGTTGTTGGTAAATGACACTACTTGTCCTGCTTTAGGAGCTGCAGGTGAGTATGTGAAATCTACTGTCACTCTTTTGCATCCGATAACCATCAGTACCAATGCAAAACATATGATAATTCTTGTTTTCATTCTATCTGAAAGTTTTAAATCTCAAATTCTCTTCGCCACCATGTCATCTGCCTCTTGGCATAATGTCGGCTATGCTGCTGTATTAGTTCTATTGCGCGATCCAAAGAGTATTCGCCTCGAAAATAGGGGAGTAACTCCTTATAGCCGACGGTATTGATGCTATTTGGCAATAGCTCTTTTTGCTCATTGCTAGTAGGTTGTAGTGAAATGCCAAGTTGCTCAAATGCATTTTTGGCTTCATCTAGCAATCCCGCTTCTATCATCTTGTGCACACGCAGGTTGATGCGCTCGTATAGTACATCTCGCGGTAGGCTTACGACGCGATATTCAATGTCAAAATTATTTTGAGCTACCTGCTGACCTATACCCGACACTCGAAACTGAGAGTAGGGTTTACCGCTAGCGCGTGTCACCTCAATGCAATGCATCAAGCGTTGTGGATTTTGCTGATCAACCTCTGCCCAATACGCGGGGTCAATGCGCTGTACTTCCTGTTGTAGCCACGATAAACCGTCCTTTGCATATTTCTCTTGCACATCTTTACGTATAACTGTCGGCACATCTGGTATATCGTCCATACCTTTGCACACAGCATTGATATACATCATACTGCCACCAACCATTACCACATGCTCATGCTGCCGAAATAATTCTGTTAGTAGTTTCTGACAGTCGCGTGCGTATTGTCCAGCACTATAGGTCTCAGTCAAAGTTTTGCATCCTACAAAATAGTGCTTGACTCTAGCTTGCTCCTCGGCAGAAGGTGCAGCCGTACCGATAGGTAAATCACGATAGATTTGGCGTGAATCTGCACCCACAATGGGGCAAGCATACTCCTCTGCTAATCGCAAACTGAGTTCGGTCTTGCCCGACCCTGTAGGCCCTATGATCACAATGAGTTTTTTCACGCCTTGCTTTAGAACATTGAGCCGTCGTCAAAACTCAAGTCTTGGAAGCCATCGGCATCTAGGTCATTAATATCAAATTGGCTATCTCCAAAGAGATCATCATCTAGATCCCATCTTGCATCCTTAGCGCGAGCAGCTTCTGCTGCATCTTCGGTCTGCAGTTGTTTAGGAGCTGCTCCACGAGACTCAATACAAGTTACACCATTGGCGTAACCAGGTAGTATCTCGGTCAAACTGCCAAAGAAATAGCGTTCATACATTGGATCAAAGATATAAATCAAGCGTTGACCACGCTCTTCCATCAAATCACTCAGGCGAGTGGACTCCATAATCATGTTGTCGTACTCAAAATTACTGCCCATCTCCACTAGTGTCACTTCTTGTTCTTTCTCCCAACGGTCGTTGCACATAAAAAACGAAGTCATCTGATCATCAGGATACGATGCACTTTTTAATATTGCTTGATGCAATTCAAGGAAGGTAGCTTCGCTATCGGCTTCAAAAACGCGACGAAAATCATCAGCATCATCGCAGGAAAAGGTTATTTTGTATATCATATTCCTTATATGTATATAAGTTTCATTAAATTTGGTCTGCAAATGTACTACTTTTTTTCGATATGGCAAAATCTTTTCTTATTTTCTTGTAAATATGTAAAAAATATTGTACCTTTGCAGCACGAAATGTCAAAACAAATTTAATTAAATATCTATGAACAATCATTATATCGTTATTGCAGAGGCTGGAGATTTTATAGGCGAACAAAAGTTGATAACGCAATACCTAAGAGGAGAGAGGCAAGAGGGTAAAGACATGGGAGAGCAGTGGGTGATGGAAGACGGTAGTGTGTGGGATATTCTAGTGACAGGTGTGGGGGCAATCAATGTGATGCACACTCTGCGGGACTTGCCACGAGATGCGAAAATCATCAATATTGGCTATGCTGGCAGTGCGAACTATGATATAGGTAGTGCGGTGTGTGTGGAAGAAGTGAGATTGAATCATCCATGTGTGATATATCCCGAACCTGAGTTGAAATTGAAGTCGCTACCAGAGAGGTATGTAAAGTCGCCAGAAAAGATATTGCATTCGGTGTGCTATAGCAATACAGATTTTGTGCTGCAATCGAATTACAAGGATTGCGTGTTTGATATGGAGTTAGCTTATATAGCAGCGTTAGGATTTGAACATGTGTATTCGCTGAAGATTGTGAGTGATAACTTGAGTCTGCATACATATCGTGAAGTGGCTGCGGGGGTGACAGAAACATAGAAGATTTTGTGTTTTATAGCAGAAGTGTTGTGTATGTCAAAAAAAAATATTACTTTTGCAGCAGATTTGGAACTTTGTGTAAAACTTTAAATACTAATTTTTAATTATGTCAAAAGTAACCGTTGTTGGCGCAGGTAACGTAGGTGCTACTTGCGCAAATGTGTTGGCTGTGAAGAAGGTAGCCAGCGAAGTCGTATTGATCGACATCAAAGAGGGCGTTGCAGAAGGCAAGGCTATGGACATCATGCAAACAGCTCAATTGTTGGGCTTTGACACCGTCGTTAAGGGTGTGACTAACGATTATAGCCAAACTGCAGGCTCTGATGTAGTAGTGATCACAAGTGGTCTTCCTCGCAAACCAGGTATGACTCGCGAGGAGTTGATAGGCGTAAATGCTGGTATCGTAAAGAGTGTAGCTAACCAGATCTTGACTTACTCACCAAATGCAATTCTTGTGGTAGTGTCTAACCCTATGGATACTATGGCTTACCTCACATACAAAGCACTTGGTTTACCACGCAATCGCGTGATTGGTATGGGGGGAGCATTGGATAGCAGCCGATTCAAATATTTCTTGAGCCAAAAGTTGGGGTGCAATGCCAACGAGGTAGAGGGATTCGTAATTGGTGGCCACGGAGATACTACTATGATTCCTATGACTCGCTATGCTACCTACAAAGGTATGCCTGTGAATCTAACTGCAGAAGAGTTAGATGAGGTAGCCAAGGCAACTATGGTCGGTGGTGCTACATTAACAGGTCTGCTCGGTACTAGTGCATGGATGGCTCCAGGTGCAGCTGCAGCAGCGGTAGCTGATAGCATTATCAATGACCAAAAGAAGATGATTCCTTGCTCTGCATACCTTGAGGGAGAGTATGGATACAATGATATCACCATCGGTGTACCATGTATTATTGGTAAGAATGGTATTGAGAAAATCGTTGAAATCGAACTCAACGAAGCAGAAAAAGCACTTTTTGCAGCAAGCGAAGAGGCTGTGGCTAAGACCACCGCTATCTTGAAAGAGATTAACGTACTGTAATCTCCTCGGTGCGAATCTCTTGCAAAAGAGATTGGCAACGTTCTAATAATTGACTCTGATTATTCTCCAAGCGAAGAATGGTTGGAGTCAATTTTTTTCGCAGTGTTTCGTCTGCGGTGGAGTATTGTAGTCGAAGTTCAGCTATTTGTTCTTGCTCTGCGGTGAGCTGTTTTTTTACTAATTGCCATTCGATGAATTTTTCTCTTGCTCTAAGATTGTGGAAGTCATTGATAGAATGATAGATTGTAGAGTCATTGATGACGAAGAAAAAATCTTTAGAGTCGGTATCGCGATGAATAATCGATACAGCTGGATTGTCCTCTACTATTCCCTGTTCGAAACATTGCAATTGTGCGTAAGCAATTAAAGAATCCGTAGGAATATTTTTCCAATATTGCTTGTATTCAGGAATAAGGAATGTATAGATATGTGCATATCCTTCTTTTGCAAAACGATCGGTAGCAAGATAGCCAACATGATTGATTTCATCCACTACGAATAGATATTCATTTGCAGGCGAATTGTACGGCATACCAATATTCTCTGGTGTAGTATAGGTTTCTGTTGCCGTATTATACCGTGAAACATAAATATCTAATCCCCCAAAACCATTTGGGTCGTTTGCAGCGAAATAGATGGTAAGCCCATCGCTGAGTACGAATGGTGTCGATTGCTGTTGTGTAAAATTGATGTTGTTAGGCAGTGTATCAGGCTTAGTCCATCCTTCTAGTAAACGATGGCTGGAAACTAATATGAGGCTTGAGTCCACACTAGTCGCCCATATGCGTCGGTCTTGCCGTTGATTAGTATAGACAATTTGTCCTAATGAGTCAACGGAAAGTTTTCCAACTTCGTTAGAGAGTCTAAGATGGCGTCTGTGTGAATACAACAGACTATCTAATGGGACTTGTACAGAATCAAGTACTTGTATTCGTTCTACGCGACGCAAATATCGTTGTAACATTTCTGCGTGTGCTATTTGCTTTTGAACATAGTTTTGGCGCTCATCGGGTTCTTTCTCCTGATAAGTGGTATATGCAACGATAGCCTCTTCTACGTACCATTGACGCAAATAACTCTCAGCGATATAGAAATGTTTCAGATTATATCTATCGCCGGCTTTGATAAAATACTTGATTGCAGTAGCATCGTCGCCCAACTCTTGCGCGCAGCGTGCGTATCTATACAAATATAGAGGATGAGAGGGATAACTCTTGAGCAGAGCACCATATTGCTCTAATGCAGCACTATACTTCTTTGACTGAAATAGTTTGTCTGCACTACTATGTGTTTGTCCACAGACTGCGGAAACAAACATAAAAACAGCTATTACAAGTTGAAATCTACGCATAATTCGCTGCAAAGGTAGTAAATTTTTTTGATATATGAAAAAAAAATAGTAATTTTGCAGCATGAAACATATACGTTTACTGTCTCCATCTGGAGCAATTGAGCATACATATATCACGCAAGCCAAAAGTCGTCTAGAGTCTTGGGGGTTCCGAGTGTCGGTTGCATCCCATGCATTTGAGGCCTTTGGTCGCTTCGCAGGAACTCTAGATGAGCGTTTAGCAGATCTCAACGATGCCTTTGCTGATTGCTCGGTGGACATTATTCTATGTTCGAGAGGAGGTTATGGTTTGCAGCAAATCATAGATAAGATAGTACTCCCAGATCGTCCTATATCGCAGTGGCCATTGGTGGTCGGATTTTCGGATATCACAGCCCTGCACGCACTCTTGAGTCTTCATGGCGTACCATCTCTGCATGCATCAATGTGCAAAGCTTTAGCTATATTGCCCGATGATGCGCCCGCACTCATTCTCCTGCGTGAAGCGCTTGAGGGGAAAGCATGTCAAAGTGTATTCTGCGGAAAGAAGATAATTGGTGGTAACTTGAGTGTTTTATATGGCTTACAGGGGACTCCATATTCGCTCAATGCGATTATTGACCAGTGTGCTGAGCCCCCTGTATTGTTGATAGAGGATATTGGAGAAAGGCATTATCATATTGATAGGATGCTGAATAATTTGCGTCTAAGTGGGGTGCTGTCGCGTTTGTCCGGCGTTATTGTGGGGCAGTTTACGGATTGCGATGATGATCCACAAATGGGATGCACACTGCGTGAAACCTTAGAACACTATCTGTATCAATATAACTATCCTGTAGTATGGGATGCACCCTATGGTCACGAGGATGACAATAGACCGATTATGCTTTCGCTCCATAATTAATGGAGCAACTTTAAAGGGGGATTTTTGCCAAATATTTGTGTATGTGCAAATATTTTTGTACCTTTGTGCCCATGTTTAAATTATTACTGATTCTTTCCATACTTACTGCACATCCAGACACTAAAGATGCCAATATGGGTGTGCTGATTTGTGATTACCATACAGGTGATACAATTGATGCTTATCGTGCAAATTCTGTTATTCCTCCTGCTTCTACTATGAAGTTACTTACTACGGCTACAGCTCTCGAGTTATGGGGAGATGATTACTGCATAGAGACTCCTATTACCTACGATGGTTATATTAGCAATGGTACGCTTTATGGCAATCTCTATATCGAAGGTCGTGGTGATCCTACCTTTGGTTCTATGCATGTAGGTAACCGATCTTTTCTCTATAAATGGGCTAGGGAACTGAAGCAGGTGGGCATCAAAAAAATTACGGGTAATGTGGTAGGAGATGCTAGTTATTTTGATGGTGATGCCCTCAATCCTTCATGGCTATGGGAAGATGCTGGAAATTATTATGCCCCAGGGGTCTTTGCACTTTCCTATCTAGATAATACGATGAACATTGTGCTCAAGAGTGGTGCTGTGGGGAGCATAGCGACGGTGCTGCATACTACTCCAGATGTTCCAGAAGTAGAATTTGAGAACCATATCCGTTGTACGCATATATCTTACGATGGCGCCTATGTACATGGTGTGCCATATAGTAACCACCGATACTTAGTAGGTAGCGTACCATCTAATCGTCAGACATTTGGTGTCAAGGGGGATTTGCCGAATCCGCCGCTAATCTTGGCGCGGGATTTTGTGAAGGTTCTACAAACTAGTGGCATACAGGTTGATGGAGAGGCGAAATACTTGTCGGAAACTCCGATACAATGTGCTCATAGAACAATATTGTTCTCACATAAGAGCGAACCGATGGCCGAATTGATTCGTCATACCAACCATGAGTCGGATAACCTATATGCTGAGATGTTGTTTCGCATTTTTGGATCTAAATATACATTGCCATGTACTATTCATAATGCTTCTGAATTTGTGCGAGATTATTGGCGCAACCGCGGAGTTAGTTTCCGCAGCGCGAAGATATTGGACGGATGTGGTTTAGCACCGCAAGAAGTGATATCGCCATCTATGTATGTGCAACTCTTACGCTATATGTATGGTTCAAAGAACAAAGATGTATTTCTCGCATCATTGCCGTGCAGTGGTGAAAGTGGTACACTCAGTTCTTTCTTGCGAGGTACACCATTACATGGAAAGGTTTGTGCTAAGAGCGGTACTATCGGAGGAACAAAAAATTATGCAGGCTACATCTTCCTGCCTGATGGAAGGGTGTGGGTGTTTGCTGTGATGGTGAATAGTGCTAATTGCAAAACAAGAAAAATACAACGCGTGATTGAACAATATTTATTAGATGTTTATCAAGCAAACATATAGCACCTCAACCTTGCTGCGTGAGCGATACGCTGACGAGTTGCCGCATCTCTATACCATCCGTACAGAGTTCCAAACAGCAGGGCGTGGACAAGCAGGTAATAGTTGGGAGAGCGAAGAGGGGAAGAATCTATTATTTTCTGCTTTGCTGCGGTACGATGGATTATTAGCAATAAAGCAATGGAGACTGTCAATGTTGGTGGCAGTAGCACTATGGGAGACTTTGGCGAAGCATTTGCCTAACGAGAAATTAACCATCAAATGGCCAAATGACATCTATTGGGGCGATAAGAAACTAGTGGGGATATTGATCGAAAATAGTTTATCGGGGCAATATATAGGGTATAGTATTGTGGGGATTGGTGTGAATGTAAATCAAACTGATTGGCATAGCAATGCGCCCAATCCAATATCTATGGTGCAGATTACAGGCGAAGAATATGACGCGGAATTGCTGATGAATGAGTGGATTTTGTCAGTGAAATCCTGGGAGTTGCGCAATACTGAGGAGATTGCGGATGCCTATCTGCAACATCTCTATCGCCGAGAAGGATGGCATACCTATCTAGAACGAGAAGTGAGTACTACACCAACTGATATCGCGCAACAAGGAGTAGAAGGTGCATTTTTAGCCCAATTCATCGGCATTACAGAGCTGGGAGAGCTGATACTAAGAAAAGAAAATAACGAAGAAAAAATATACCATTTCAAACAAATACGATTTGTAATATGAAATCAATTATTATTACAGGTGGTGCTGGTTTTATTGGCAGCCACGTAGTTCGACTTTTTGTAAACAAATACCCAGAGTATCGCATTATTAATGTGGATAAACTCACATATGCGGGCAATTTGGCTAACCTCAAAGACATTGAGAATAAGCCTAACTATCGCTTTGTAAAGGCCGATATCTGTGATTTTGATACAATGTATGCCCTCATGCAAGAGGAGCATGTGACGGGGATTATCCATCTGGCAGCAGAGAGCCATGTGGATCGCTCTATCAAAGATCCATTTACCTTTGCTCGCACCAACGTGATGGGTACACTTTCGTTGTTACAAGCAGCTAAACTCTATTGGGAAGCACAACCTGAGAAGTATGAGGGCAAACGTTTCTACCATATTTCTACCGACGAGGTTTATGGTGCATTAGAGATGACTCATCCAGAGGGCATTGAACCACCATTCTCTACTCAGGCATCTTCTGAGCACCACGAGGCATACGGCGAAGATTTCTTTGTAGAGACTACCAAGTATAACCCTCATAGCCCATATTCAGCATCCAAAGCCAGCAGCGACCACTTTGTCCGTGCTTTTCATGATACCTATGGTATGCCGACTATCGTTACCAACTGCTCGAACAATTACGGTCCATACCAGTTCCCTGAGAAACTGATTCCTCTGTTTATCAATAATATCCGACATCGCAAACCATTGCCTGTTTATGGTAAGGGTGAGAATGTGCGCGACTGGCTTTATGTGGAGGATCACGCACGCGCAATTGACCTCATTTTCCATCAAGGTACTGTGGCTGAAACTTACAATATCGGCGGTTTCAACGAGTGGAAGAACATCGATATTATTAAGGTGCTTATTAATACCGTAGATCGATTGTTGGGGCGCGAGGAAGGCGAAGACATGAACCTCATCACTTATGTCACCGACCGTGCTGGACACGATATGCGCTATGCCATCGACTCGCGCAAGCTGCAAGCTGAACTCGGTTGGGAACCTTCTCTGCAATTTGAAGAGGGCATTGAGAAGACCGTTCGCTGGTACCTCGAAAACCAAGAGTGGATGGACAACATCACTTCTGGCGAGTACGAGAAGTACTACGAAGATATGTATAAAGGAAGATAGGTCTTTATAGATAGCGTTTGATTTGTACGAGGTGGTGGGTCAGGTCGCCATCGGGCAGATGAATGCCCATCTCATCTATATCATCCACATGCACGCACCCTGAGCAGTGGATGATTGTTTTGTTGTCGAGTAGCAATCCTACATGTGAGATATTCGTCGCATTCGGGTCGCGGTCGGCGTGGTCGAAGAATGCCAGGTCGCCAGGTTGTGCCTCTGCCAGAGATGCCACCTCTGTGCCTTGTGTGATTTGTTCACGTGCATTACGCAGGAGATTGATGCCGAACACGCAGTACACCACTTGCGTAAAGCCAGAGCAGTCTATCCCCATTGCGTTCTTGCCGCCCCAGAGGTAGGGGGCGTTTAATAATGTTTGCGCGATGGCGCATACTTCTTCGCCTTTAACCTCAGCGGGATCCTTGATAACGCTTGTGGCGTTATAGGGTGCTTTTAGACTATAGGCAACTATACTGCCGTTCTGTAGCGAAGCATCATTTAGGCAATTAACGCAGGCAGGGTCGATGAGATATTGTTTGCTAAGGACTTCAAATGTGCCGTGAGCGTAGTTGGGCAGGCGTGTACCGAGGGTGAGCATCAGCTCCTCGCTAGTTTCCATATCTGTCGCAATTGCCATTGGGACAGAGATCACTCCTTCGCCTTTAATCTTTAACCTTTCACCTTTAACCTCTTGCGAGGATATAGGGGCAGGAGAGAGCATCTTGAAATCCACCCAACCTTCTTGTCCGTCTACGGTGGAGCGTATTTTTGTCCAGCGGGGCCGATGATCAAGGACTTCGCATACTTCGCCGAAGAGCAGTTGTGTTAGTTGCTCGCTAATTTCGGATGGTTCTTTTCGTACAGGAGTGACTGTGCAATGATTGATGGCAAACATATATTAAAACAAATATTGTTGATGGTATTTTCTTTCGCGGTGCAAAGGTACTGCTTTTTTTGCATATAGATGCATATATATATAAACTTTTTTCAAAAATACACTCAAAAATTTGCATAGTTCGCAAAAATATAGTATTTTTAGGCCAAATTTGAGAATTTAAACTTTTCGTACAATCTAACATTTACTTCATTTGTTATTATGATTAAGAAAATCGTTGTTTTTACTGGAGCAGGTATATCTGCAGAGAGCGGATTAGGTACTTTCCGTGGCTCTGGTGGTATGTGGGACCGCTATCGCATAGAGGATGTGTGCACTTACGAGGCATGGATCAACAATCCAGAGCTTTGTGTCGAGTTCTATAACATGCGTCGCCGCGAAGCCTTCGCTGCCCAACCCAATGCTGCACATTATGCCATTGCTCGCCTGCAGGAAGTCTTCCCTGACACCCAGGTCATTACCCAAAATATCGACAACCTCCATGAGCGAGCAGGTAGTTACGATGTTATTCACTTGCATGGCGAACTTACTAAACTACGTTCTGAAACCAACGAACTGGCAACTATCGACTTAGATGGTTGGGAACAACACTATGGCGACCGTCATCCTGATGGCTCATTACTGCGTCCTTATGTGGTTTTCTTTGGAGAAGGAGTGCCTTATTTCCCTTTGGCTTGCGAGGTAGCTAGTCGGGCAGATATCCTTATCGTGGTGGGCACGTCGCTTAATGTTTATCCTGCAGCATTATTGTTGCAGTATGCGCCTTCTTCAGCAGAGATTTATGTGATTGACCCCAACACTCCCGAACTGGGCATTTACCGCCATCGCGCACACCATATCCAGAAAAATGCTTCCGTCGGTGTTCCAGAATTGGTAGAAGAGCTTATCAAATCCTATAAATAAGTATTGTTTTACATAGGTTGCACATGTAAAAATACATTAATTTTTCTGCCAATCACATAGTTTGGCACGCTATTTGCATTCATACTTATGCAAAGGCAAAATGGCGAGCAACCTAACGAGAGGATGTTGCCATCAAACCTAAAACCTAACTATAAAATTTATTATTATGTTACCTACTATCAAAAGGCAAAACAACTGGTTGCCAACAATTTTCAACGATTTCTTCAACGACGATTGGTTCCCCATGCGTGCTGTGGCAGCTACGGCGCCAGCTATCAATGTTAAGGAAGATGACAAAGCATTTATTGTCGAGATTGCTGCCCCTGGCATGACAAAAGATGACTTTAAAGTACATGTCAACGACAAAGAGCAACTGGTCATCTCCGTTGAGAAAAAGAAAGAAACTAAGGATGAAGACAAATCGGCTAAATATTTACGCCGTGAGTTCAATTATACCCGCTTTGAGCAGGCGTTGCTCTTGCCTGAAAATGTGGATAAAGAGGCTATCACAGCCAAAGCATGCAGTGGTGTGCTATGTATCATACTACCTAAACTAACTACGCTTCCAGACAAGCAACCCACTCGTATGATAGATATTCAATAATCAAAAAAAGCAGTGCAATAGGCACAGCTGAAGTGTATTTTCTTCTAATGGACAAGGTGCTAAATTGGCATCTTGTCTTTTTACATGTAATTGATATATCTAGGCGATATGTGCATACTCTGGCTACAAATGCTAACGATTGCGGATTATAGTATACACTTTTCATCTATTTTTCTTGTGTAATCAAAAAAAAAATAGTACCTTTGCGCCGCTTTTTGCGTAAAATAGGTTAATAAGTACAAAAAAGAATATAAAAACATTAGATTATGGTTATTAAAGTAAGTAACACCAATCAACCTAATTGGACAGATTTGAATGTACATGCAAATCTACCAAAGAATCTCAACAAACTTCAAGAAATCGCTACCAACCTATGGTGGGTATGGAACTCGGATGCGAAGAATATCTTCCGTTGCATCGACCTTGATGCATGGCATCAAGCGCAATCCAACCCTATCGTATTGCTCAATACAATTAGTTATGAGCGCATGTTGGAGCTCAGCAAGGACAAAAAGTTCATGGCTCAATTGGACAAAACATATGCCGAGTTCCGCGCATACATGGATGAGCCAAAAGATCCTAAGAAACCAAGCGTAGCATATTTCTCTATGGAATACGGCTTGACCCATGTGCTCAAAATCTACTCTGGTGGTTTGGGCGTACTCGCAGGTGACTACTTGAAAGAGGCATCAGACTGCAACGTGGACATGACCGCTATCGGTTTCCTCTATCGTTATGGATATTTCACACAAACCCTTTCTCCAGAAGGACAACAAATAGCCAAATACGAGGCGCAAAACTTCTCTAACCTGCCTATCACACAAGTGAAGAATGCAGATGGTACGCCAATGATTATTGATGTGCCTTATCCAGATCGCTATGTGCACGCATACCTTTGGAAAGTGGCTGTAGGTCGTATCAACCTCTATTTGCTCGATACCGACAATGAGATGAACTCTGAGTTTGACCGCCAAATCACTCACCAACTCTACGGTGGCGATTGGGAGAACCGTATTAAACAAGAGATTATGCTTGGTATGGGTGGTGTGCTCGCTCTCAATAAACTCGGCATCAAGAAAGACGTTTACCACTGCAACGAGGGTCACGCAGCTTTCATGGGCTTGCAACGTATGCTCGACCTCATAGAGAAAGAGGGATTGAACTTCCAACAAGCATTGGAGGTGGTTCGCGCAAGCGGTCTTTACACCTGCCATACTCCAGTACCTGCTGGTCACGACTACTTCGAGGAGGGACTCTTCTACAAGTATATGAGCTCTTTCCCAGCACGCTTGGGTATCGAGTGGCATGACCTCATCGGTATGGGTCGCCAAAACCCAGAGAACAATACCGAGAAATTCTCTATGTCTGTGTTTGCACTGAACACTTGCCAAGAGGCTAACGGCGTGAGCTGGTTGCACGGCGAGGTGAGCAAGAAGATGTTTGCTCCAGTATGGCCAGGTTACTTCGAGGAGGAGTTGCATGTGGATTATGTGACCAACGGTGTGCATATGCCAACATGGGCTGCCAGCGAGTGGAAAACTATTTACAAAGATACTTTCCCAAAAGAGTGGTTTAACGACCAATCTAACCTCGCCATGTGGGCTCCATACAACGAGTTGCCAGAGGAGAAGATTTGGGCTACCCGTATGAGCCTCAAGTGCAAACTGATTGACTACTTGAAAGAGCAATTCCGCGACAACTGGATGAAGAGCCAAGGTGATCCTGCTCGTATCGTGCGCGCATTGAACGAGATGAATCCTAATAACTTGATTATTGGTTTCGGTCGTCGTTTTGCTACCTACAAACGTGCTCACTTGCTCTTTACCGACTTGGAGCGTCTTGATAAACTGGTAAACAACCCAGATCGTCCAGTACAATTCTTGTTTACAGGTAAGGCTCACCCAGCAGATGGTGGTGGTCAAGGATTGATTAAACGTATCATTGAGATTAGCCGTATGCCACAGTTCCTCGGTAAGATCATCTTCCTTGAGAACTACGACATGCGTCTGGCTAAACGCCTCATCTCAGGTGTGGATATATGGTTGAATACTCCTACTCGTCCATTGGAGGCATCTGGTACCTCTGGTGAGAAAGCACAAATGAATGGTGTGTTGAATTTCTCTGTGCTTGACGGCTGGTGGAAAGAAGGTTATGTAGAAGGTGCAGGTTGGGCATTGACCGACAAGCGCACTTACGAGAACCAAGCTCACCAAGACCAATTGGATGCAGCTACTATCTACCAAATGCTCGAGAACGAGATTATCCCAATGTACTATGCTAAGAACAGCAAGGGCTACTCGCCAGAGTGGATTCAAACTATCAAGAATAGTGTAACTAAGATCACTCCACGCTTCACAACCAAGCGTATGATGGACGACTACTTCGAGAAGTTCTATAACAAATTGGCTAAGCGTCATGCCCTCCTCGGTGCTGACAACTACAAGGTGGCTAAGGAGATCGTAGCTTGGAAGCAAAACATTGTAGCTCACTGGGATGAGATCGAAGTGGTTAACTCTACTTTCGATGCAGGTGATGCTCCTGTGAATGTAGGTGGCAAGTGCAAGGTGGCAGTAGAGTTGGATACCAAGGGCTTGAACGACAATGGTTTGGGCGTAGAGTTGGTAGCAATCCGCACTTCTACCCACAATAACGATAAGCTCTACGAAGTACAACAACTCGAATTGGTGAAGACCGAGGGCAGCCATCTCTTCTTCGAGACTGACTATCGTCTTGACTACGCAGGCGGTATGAAGTTCGGTTTGCGTCTCTATCCTAAGAACGCACTCCTGCCTCACCGTATGGACTTCTGCTATGTACGTTGGATTTAATCATCACCAACATATACAATCAAAAAAGCAACTCATTAGCGAGTTGCTTTTTTGTTGTTACATTTAGGTGGTGAGTTGGCTACCTAAAATATTTTTATTTCTTGATAATTTGCTCCGCGATTTGTACAGCATTGAGTGCAGCACCTTTGCGAATTTGATCGCCTACGCACCAGAATGTAATGCCATTTTCATTTGCCAAATCGCGGCGAATACGACCTACATACACATCGTCTGTACCACTCAAATATAGTGGCATAGGATAGGGGAAAGTACCATTGGATTTTGTCGGATTATCCATTACTTGCACACCTTTGGATTTTGCAAGTGCTTCGCGTACTTGTTCTGGTGTGATTGGCTCAGCGGTTTCTACCCAAATTGCCTCTGAGTGAGCTCGCAATGAAGGTACACGCACGCAAGTAGCCGATACGGCAATGTCAGAGTGCATAATCTTGCGTGTTTCGTGATACATCTTAAGTTCCTCTTTCGTATAATCATCATCTCCAAAGACATCAATCTGTGGAATGAGATTATATGCAAGTTGGTAAGCAAATTTCTGATGCTTCACTTCTTCTTTGTTAACCACTTGACGATATTGCTCCTCTAATTCAGCCATAGCACTGGCACCTGCGCCTGAAGCAGATTGGTATGACGATACATGGACGCGTTTAATGTGAGAAAGTTCTTCTATTGCTTTAAGGCACACTGCCATTATGATAGTAGTGCAGTTGGGATTGGCAATGATACGTTTACCCCCTTCTTTGATGGCTTGTTGAATATCCTCAGGGTTTATTTCTGGCACAATCAAAGGACATGATTCATCCATACGAAAGGCAGAGGAATTATCAATCATAATTGCTCCATGACGGGTGATATCTTCTGCGTATTCTTTTGATACTGAACCTCCAGCAGATACAAAAGCGATGTCAATTCCATGGAAGAGGTCGCCGTGTTGTAGCAGTTCTACGGTATGTTCCTTACCACAGAAGGTATATTTTGTGCCTGCACTGCGTGCAGAACCAAATAGTCGAAGATTGGTGATGGGGAATTGGCGCTCAGCCAAAATCTTGAGTAGTTCTTGTCCTACAGCGCCTGATGCGCCTACGATAGCGATGTTCATAGTATTTGTAAGATATTAGAATCTCATAGTAATCTCATAGTAATCACATAGTAACCTCATAGTAAAGATAGCGAATAAGGCTACCAAAGCAATGCTTGGCAGCCTTATTTGAATTAAAGCAGTGAGATAGTTAATTCTTCTGCCTCGTCAAATGCAACTTTACCTTCGCGAGCTAACCAGCCCAATGCGAGGTTCAAATCATCGTTTTTCAATTTTGTAGCTTTCTTCAAAGCTTTCAGTGTGAGAGCACCACCTTGTAATGCATTCCAGATCAAACCTGCGTTCTCACCAATTTTAGTTGTAATCATAATACCTTAAAAAAATTAAACAGTTAATATATATTACGGCATAGCCGCGTTGAAATGTTTCAAAGTTTTTTGAAGAGCAAGCTAGCATTGTGTCCTCCAAAACCAAAATTATTGCTCATGGCATATTGGATATTACGTGCCTGTGCTTGATTGAATGTGAAATTTAGTTTGTAATCAATATTTGGATCTTCATCCCCCTCTTCATGATTGATAGTAGGTGTAACCATACTATGTTTCATTGACAATACAGATATAATTGCTTCTATAGCCCCAGTAGCACCAAGCAGATGTCCTGTCATGGATTTAGATGATGTGAGATTGATCTTGTAGGCATGTTTCCCAAATAGGGTTTGTATGGCTTGTACTTCTGCTAAGTCGCCAATGGGAGTGGAGGTGCCATGTGTGTTGATGTAGTCCACTTGTTCTAATGATATATTAGCTTCTTTTATAGCCAGTTGCATAGCATTTTTTGCACCTATACCCTTTGGGTCGGAAGCAGTGAGATGGTAAGCATCTGCAGTAAGACCAATACCTACAATTTCTGCATATATATGAGCACCTCTTGCGATAGCATGTTCATATTCCTCTAGGACAAGTGTTCCAGCTCCTTCGCCTAAAACAAAACCATCTCGTGATGCAGAGAAAGGACGGCAAGCTGTTTGAGGAGAATCATTGCGGGTGGAAAGCGCGTGAAGGGCGTTAAAACCACCAATTCCAGAACATTCAATGGCTGCTTCGGCGCCTCCTGTGAGAATAATATCTGCCAATCCCATACGAATCTGGTAGCAGGCATTGGCAATAGCATGTGCAGAAGAAGAGCACGCTGATGTAGTGGCAAAATTTACACCCTTAAATCCGTATCGTATGGCTAACATACCAGCAGCCATGTTTGTGATAATCATTGGGATAAAAAACGGATTGTATCTTGGAGTACCATCACCAGCAAAGAAACCACCAATGTTGGAGTCTAGTGTGTTTATTCCTCCCATTCCACTACCATAGATAACCCCATAGCGTAGTGATTCCTGTGGATGACTATTGATCTTTGCGTCTTGAATTGCTTCTTCAGCGGACTTTATTGCGTAGTGAATATAGCGATCATAGCGGCGCAATTCCTTGGGCTCAAGCAAGTGCGATATATCCAGATTTTTTACTTCGCATGCAAATTGAGTCTTGAAGTTGGAAGGATCAAAGTGAGTAATTCTACCTGCTCCACTTTTGCCATGAAGTAAGTTTTGCCAGGTGGTTGGAACATCATTACCTAGTGCTGTTACCATGCCTACCCCAGTTATCACTACGCGTTTTTGTTTCATATCTTATATATACACCCAACGAGTTTGCGGATAATCCACAAACTCGTCCATGGTAAAAGTCAAAATACGTGATAAATTACGCTTGAAGTTGCTCGATATAATCAATAACGTCTTGAACGGTATTAATCTTTTGAGTATCTTCGTCTGGAATAGAAACACCAAACTCTTTCTCAAATTCCATGATTAACTCTACAGTATCAAGTGAATCAGCATTTAGATCTGCTGTCAAGCTTGCCTCAGGAGTAACTTGTGATTCTTCAACGCCCAATTTATCAACGATAATAGCTTTTACTTTAGATTCAATTGTTGACATAATTACAAATTTTTAGTTGTTAATTATATTTATTTTTTATCTATTTCAATTCATTTTTGAAATCGAATGCAAAGTAACTACTTTTTTTTGGAATATGCAAATTTTTTGCGATAAATGTGCTTTTATTCCTCCATTTTGATATCTATTTTTCCAATTCTAGCTCCTGATTTGCCCATTTGCGTCAATAAAACGCTATCTCCATCAAGATTGGTTACATAAAGATTTTCGACTATTTTGTGTGTATGTGCTCCGATAATAATATCAATATTTCTAGTATTTTTTGCCATTTCCACATCTGATGGCTTTCCATCTATAGTAGGATGGGTTCCCTGGTGACTCAAACAAATTACGACATCGCATTTTTTTTCGTACTTTAGAAAATCTGCAACCTTTTGAGCTGTGGTAATGGGATTAAGGTATTGTAGTGGATAAAAATTCTTCTCAGCAATCAATCCTTTAGGATTTACTCCAATACCCAAAACGCCGATATGTAAATTCTCACGTTGAATGATAGTATACGGTTTGACAATGTCCTGAAGAGAAGAATTACTTACATCGTAGTTTGCGCAAACGATATCAAATTGTGCATTTTGCAATACAGTTGCTAGTGTATCAACGCCATAGTCAAACTCATGATTCCCTAGTACTACTGCGTCATATCCCATGCGATTCATAGCGTCTATCTCTACTCTACCATGGTAGAAGTTAAAATACGGTGTACCTTGGCTGAAGTCTCCAGCATCAAAAAGCAGTAGGTTTGGGTCTTGTTTGCGTAGTTGCAAGATATATCCCATTCGTCGTGCGTAACCTCCGCATAGTGCATCGCGCTTGCCTTCTTCTAGCGGATCGACTTGTGAGTGAGTGTCATTAGTATGGAGAATGGTCAACATTTGCTCCTTCGGTTGGGTACATGCTATGCAACAAGTACACAATAATGTGAACATGTATTTAGAAGCGTTTTTGAATTTCTTCATATGATAGTAATGTGCTAATTGTTTTACCATTTGGCAGATAACGCGATGATGTTTGTTTTAATTTTTCCACTAAGTCGTGCATCTCGATATCTGTAAGTATTTTTCCTTGTGGGATAGCCATTTGTTCGGCTAAACTAAGGGCGATCATCTCTCTCCATTGGTCTTTGGCGGAAAGTTCGGTATCCTGCACACGATGAATCACTTGCAGAATAGCATCTGCCGCATTTTTTTGCCCCAATAGTGCAGGTACTGCTGTGATGGAGTAGGCCGCAGGAGAAAATTGTTCTAGTCCAAAACCGACACTAGTAAGTTCTTGTAATAGTTGTTGCAAAGTGGATAGATCATCTTGAGTTAATTCTACTATTTCAGGAAATAGTAGGGGTTGTGTAGCCGCTTGTTGGTTGGTTAATTGTTCCAATAGTACCTTATGCAATACGCATGTGTGCGCTCGATGTTGATGAATTATCATAATCCCATTGACAGTTAGCGCAAGAATGTATCGGTTGTCTAATTGGATGAGTGTTGTATATTCTGTAATCTTTGGCTCTTCAAATAGCGATTCTATAGTATCTAATTGAGTGGATTTAGGTTGTTGATATAATTGTTCCCAACCCGAAATAGTTTGGCGTACTGGTTGTGAATTAAAAGGGTTGTATGAAGGATCAATCTGTATATGAGGTGCTACGATAGTTGATTTAGCAACATTTCGATGTGGAAAATCTAATTGTGATTCGGATGCAAAATCCAAAGATGGAGTTACATTGAACTTACCTAAGGACTCTTTGATTGCAGCTAGGAGAATTTGGAATATTGCTTGTTCGTCAGCGAATTTGATTTCTGTTTTAGTGGGATGGATATTCACATCAATAGCATCTGGGTGAATATCAAAATATAAGAAATATGATGGAGTATGATCTGGTAATAACATTCCCGAATATGCAGTCATCAGTGCCTTATGGAAATAAGGATGGCGCATGTAGCGGCCATTAACGAACATATACTGTTGGCTATTCTTGCCAGTTGTTTCGGGTTTCCCAATGAAGCCAGAAATACGGACAATTTCAGTTTCGGTGGCAATATCCACTAAATGGCTCGTGTATGGTTTTGTTGAATGCCCGAAAACAGCTTCAATGCGTTGTTTAATAGAAGAAGGGGGGAGGTCTGAAATTATCTCATCATCACTCACAAATGTGAATTGTACATGTGGATAAACCAACACAATGCGTTGATATTCTGTGATGAGATTACGCAATTCAGTTTGATTGGTTTTGAGGAATTTACGTCGTGCAGGTACATTGTAAAATAGATTCTTTACCCGCATATTGGTACCTATGGAGCATTGCACAATCTCTTGTGTCAAAACCACCGATCCCGCGATTTCTAAGCGTGTACCTACTTCATCTTCTTCTCGTCGTGTTTGTACTTCTACATGTGCTACAGCACAAATGCTAGCCAATGCTTCTCCTCGAAATCCCATTGTTCGTAGTTGGAAAAGGTCACTAGCCTGGCTAATTTTGGATGTTGCATGACGTTCAAAAGCCATGCGTGCATCAGTTGCACTCATGCCTTTTCCATCATCTACTACTTGCAAGAGTGTGCGTCCTGCATCTCGTACGATCACTCGGATATGTGATGCACCTGCGTCTAAAGAATTTTCCATTAATTCTTTGAGACATGAAGCAGGGCGTTGAATTACTTCACCAGCTGCAATTTGATTGGCAACGCTATCGGGTAGGAGATGGATAATATCGCTCATAGTAGGTAGTGGAAGGCAAAAAGTAAGAGAGCAAGCAATGCAATCCAAAATAGTAATTTGGATGCTCGTTTATTTTGTTTTTTGCGATTATATGTATTGGCTTCGTGTGCCTCACGAAATGATCCACGATGAAGACGCGCAAGTTTATCCTTGCGCGCCTCCTTTTCTTTATCGTAGTAAATGGGGCGATAATCCCACTTACGTGGCTTGGGTACTTTTGGAAAAAGTATTGACATTATTTAATGATAGCTAGGAAAGCTTCGTCCTCTAAATATTTTGCAAACTCAATATCATTTTGAGCTTTAATCTTGAGGTTCGCATCGCGTTGAACAGCCACTTTAATATTCTCATAGACATCGTTACGAGCATTAGTGCGAGCTGCAACTACAGCTAGCAAATAAGCAGTAGTCGCATTAGGATTATCTACCTTATTCAAAATTTGTCGAGCTGCTTCATAGTTCTCGTTCAAAATTTGTTGAACAGCAGCATTATTGCTAATGGTTTTACCATATGCGTTTTTAGCATTATTGTAGTCTCCTTTTTTGGTATAGAGTGTACCCATAGCTGCACTCAAATCGCCTTGTGTACCGGCTGCTTTACCAAGATACTCTTCTGCTTTTGCCAAATCATTTTCAGCCATTGCAGCTACGCCCGCATTGTAGTTAACATCTGCATTGTTTGGTTCAAGATTCAACGCTTTAGCATAGCAACGACGAGCTTCTGCTACGTTACCTTGAGCGAAATAAACTATACCTAGGTTGTTGTGTGTGCGATAATCGTTACCGAATTGAGTAACTGCTTTCTTGTATATTTCAGTTTTCTCGTTGAGATTATTTGTTAAGGTTGCAGCATAGAGCAATTCTTCTATATTCAATGCTGCAGGATCGTTTTTAGCCAAAGTTGCGATCTCTTCATCAGATTTACCAATCAAGTCAGTAGTCAAGATTAAGCGGCTACGACGAAGTTCTGGAAGAATCTCCTCAGCAATGGTTTTAAATACAACGCTCAAATTCTTGATTTGTGCTTCACGCTCTTCTGGGTCAGAGTACATGCTTAATACGCGGAGTACCAACTCTTTGTCTTGGATGTTACTTGCTTCCATTGCAACTTGGAAACCAGCCCAATCTTCAGCAGTAACATTAGATTCGATAGTAGCCTCAACTTTTGCTTTCTTTAGTTGCTTTTGCAGATATTTCTCAGATTTTGCTTGACGTGCATCAGCTAGTTTTGCATTTAAGTCTTGCTCACCGTCTGGAGAAGCATAACCTGCAACCTCAATTTTATTGATAGCTTTGTTTGCAGTAGTGTCAGCGTCCTTGATGGCAGCATGCAAGTCTTTCATCTCTTGAGATTTCAGTTCAGAGTTACGCAAGTTGGTTTGTTGGATTAAGAATTTGATATCAGCTTCTTGTACCTCTTGAATAATACGTTGGAACTTATCAGCAGTTACTTGAGGTTTTACATCTTCAGCTTGAACCAATAATGATGTAATATTTAAACCATAAGCAGCTATTTGATCAGGCATTTGAACTGTTTTTTTTCCATTTGTAGCAGTATATCTTAAGAAGAGCTTAACTTCTTTTGGGTTGTTACCCATTTCTGGGCGGTAGTCAAAAGATGCTTTTAGAGAGAATTTACCTCCTTCTTTGTATGACACTACAGTACCGTTTTCTTTTGCCTTTTCGCCTACATAGGTTACAGGTTTCCCTGCAATCTCACCACCATTGTATTTCAACACTGGTGTAACTGTCAAAACGGCTTTTTTCCCAAATTTCTTAACAGGGAAAGTTCCTGTAACATCAACATCAATTTTGTTACCAACTAATTCCAATGGATCAGGATTAGCTTTAATAGTTTCCGGTTGAACAGCAGTACCGCATGAGGTCAGAATAGCGATAGCCATTACAGACGCAAATAATTTGAAAGTTTTTTTCATACTTTTATGTTTTTAATAGTTACAATTGTTTTCTTTATGCCACGTTTATAGGTATGCCAGACAAAAACTATGCAAAAAGCACACTATATCGGCTGCAAAGGTACAAAAATATTTACGAATATGCAAATATTCGTGTCATTTTATACATTTTTCTTTAGTTTTAGAAAACAAGATTTGTAAAAATTCCATTCAAAAACAAAAAAGTTATATATTTTTCTGTGTAAATTTGCATATTTAGTTAAAAATGCATATCTTTGCAGTCGCAAATATATATAACAATTTTTTATAAAACGGAGTATGCCGAAAATCCGAAGAAGAGTAGGCTAAAAAAAATAATTATGGATTCTAAACAAATTGAATTGTATCTAGCAGCTAATGCTGACAAATTACCAGCAGATCAAATCGCAAACATTAAAGTGGCTTTAGAGAATGCAGACGAGGTTAAAACATCGAAAGTGCAAGTTCTCGGTCTTAAGAGCCCTTCTACCATACTCTTGTTTGCAATCTTCCTTGGTGCTTATGGTGTAGATCGCTTTATGCTTGGTGAAACGGGTCTGGGTGTTGCCAAATTGTTGACCTGCGGTGGTTGTGGTGTATGGGCTATTATTGATTGGTTCTCAGCTAAGAATCGTGCTCGCCAATATAACTATAATAAATTGCAAGAGGCGTTGCTGTAATACCATGTTTTGATGTATAAACTTTTTATGGCAGATGTTTAAGCGCTATAAGTTGTTTATATTCATTATAACTATTCTCGGATTGGCATTCTTCGGATTATTGTTATCTGAAAGGATGCCAATTCCAATCGTTTGCCCATTTAAGGTTATAACGGGCATTCCGTGTCCAGGATGTGGCGGTACAAGAGCTTTTCTTAGTATTTTAAATGGTGATATTCTACACGCATTGTATATCAATCCATTATCTTGTTTGTTGTGTGTCTTTTTTTGTATATTCCCTTTTTGGGCATTTTACGATTGTTACAAGAGGAAAGATACATTGATGAAATTTCTCCGTAAACCTTGGCCTAAACCATATTTGATGATTTTGTTTTGTGTTATACTAATTAATTGGATTTGGAATATTTTCAAACATCTATAATTTATATGAAAAAGGAGTTGTTATTATCATTTTTTTTTCTTGCTTTGGTTGCCTGTCAACCTTCTGATGAAGAACGTGCTCAAGCATTAGTCTCGGAGGCACAACAGCTTGTTGATAGTGGCCAATGGCGTCAAGCACGTATTGTGATAGATTCTTTACACATGACATATCCTAGGGAAGTAACACAGAGAAGAGCCGCTAAGGCTTTATCTGATAGTATTACGTATTTGGAAGCACAACGTACACTAGCTCATGTGGATACATTGTTGCCCCCCTTATTGGACCAAGCTGATCAATTGCTTAAGCACTTTAAGTACGAGAAGAATGAAAAATATGAAAATAATGGAAAGTATGTTCATCGTTTACTTTCAACCCGTAGCAATACTACTCGTAATTTTGTTCAAGCATATGTGTCTGATAATCGAAAGACAATAGTAAAAAGTTATTACTGTGGTTCTAAACAAGTTAATCAACAATCATTGATCATTAGTGTGATCGAAGAAAGTAGTATTTTTAGGGGAAGTAATTACCATTTTCAAGAGGGAACCCACTATGAAATTATGACTTTTGATGAAGATAATTCATTGTCATTACTCAAGTTTATCAGTGTTAATGTTAAACAACGTATTCGTGTAGAAGGAAAGGGTGAGAAATCTAATGATAATTGGGTATATTATTTGAACGATAAGGAAAAAGAAGCATTATCCGAAACCTATCAATTAGGGTGCTTGATGAGAGATATTAATCACCTAGAGCAGATGCAGTGTACAGCGAGTGCGCAAATAGCTCGCTATAGTCGTAAATAGTCGTAAAAATGGCTTTTTTATGAATAATTTGTAAAAAAATGCATGAAAATTTGGTCAGTCCAAAAAAAAGCAGTACCTTTGTACCCGTAATTGAGGCGGGATAGCTCAGCTGGTTAGAGCGCATGATTCATAATCATGAGGTCCCCAGTTCAATCCTGGGTCCCGCTACAAAAAGAAAAAGCAACCTAAAGAGGTTGCTTTTTTGTTCAAATAATTGTATATTTACTTCTTGATAAGCTCATGTCTATTGAAATGAGAGATAGTCTTCTATAGTGAAATGTGTGTTGATAAGTTTGTAGTTGTCTTCTGTTATGGCAATTACTTGTACTTGATTTTCACGGATAAATTGCAAAATCGCATAATCTTTCAATAGAAGATTCATATACCACTCAGCATCATCCAACTTTTCAAAGCCAGTTATTTGTAATGCCATTTGGTCAATACCAAAAGCGACTAATTGCTTAATGTCAAAGTCTCGAATCATGAATTGTGTGAAGTTGAATAATGCAACCTCATATAATAATTGATTGAGTATTATCTCATTGCTTGGTAGAACGAGAATAACGAATGATGGAATATTCCTTTCATTAGCAAACTGTACCTCTATGGAATCTTGTCCATCGTTTTGTGTAATTTCAGTAGTTCGGCGTTCTAGTAATGCTGTGGATTCGCCAATTTGACTCTCAGCACCTTGTCCCATTAGTGCAAGCATATCTTTTGCCATTGCTGCTAGTTCGTTGTCAGGATAACGTTGCACCATGTCTCGTAGTTGAAGAATAAATGAGTCTTGCCCATCGGTTTTGGCAACTGCAATTGCATTCAAGAATAGGAATCGAGGCATTAATGGACTTAATGGAAACTTATCTTCGGCATATTTTTTGTTATCTTTTACTATGCTGAATTGGCTATTACAGTATGCCTTATACGTGTTTTCGTATAGAGAGTTTTGTTCTTGTTCCATCTGTTGTAGTTGCTGGAAATAATCGGGTTGGCTAACGATATATGCCTCTCTAGAATCGGGGAATAACTTTTGGATAGCTTGGCTATATTGCATAGCATCTGACATGTTTTTATTTTTTAATGCCGTAAGGTACTGCATGTAGTAGAGATCAATGAGCAACTCATGTGTTGGAAATCTTCTACAAAAGTCTTTGAAAGTTTCATCAACTAGTGTTTGATCACCCACTTGATCACGATAAATACATACCATATTATACAGCGCGCGCGCGAGAAGCTCATTAGAATGATTTATATCAGCAGGAGTTTTCGGAATCTGTTGTAAGTAGTACTCTGGTTTGTGAATATCAGTCTCTATAGCAGCATTACTTGCTAATTGTATAGAGTCTATATTATTCGTGGAGTCTGCAACCATAGTGTTTATATTTAATTCCTCTTCCATCATAGAACTAGTTGCTTTGCTGAGTCGTCGCCAATTATCTTCCAATGTGCGATTCCCCCATTGTGTGCGGAAGGATTGTTCCCCAGACTTTAATAATTGTGGATTATAAAAATACCATTCTCTGCTATTTCCGCCTCCACCTAACATTCCAGAGGTGTTCACACTACGTGGCCCTCCACCATTATTTGCTTCTCGAGCAGCTTGAGCCTCTCGTTCTTTCTCTGCTTCTTCTTCGCGAATAAGTCGCGCTATTATAGAATCTACTATTACACGTTGCTCTGCTTCCGACATTAAGGAAAGCCGTTGCAATGAATCTTGTAATTGTACCATGGTGTGTTCTACAACCAACTCGTCTAGCATTTCTGAACGTTGTTGTATGCGTTGGTATTGCTCGTGCTCCACTGAAAGAATTTGCGTTGCTTCTTTATAGCACGGCGAAGCTTTGATATAATAATTTTGTTCGTAATAAATATCTCCCGCAGTGATTAATACTTTGGCTTTTGAGTTACCATTTTGTGTACTGTTGGTAATAGCCATGTCGTAATATTCTAACGCTTTGACCGTGTCGTATTGAGACAAATAAACATCCCCAATAGTTCCGTAGATTTGATCCAGCAAATCTTTGTTTTTTTCTAGTTTTGCAATTTTACTAAGTTGTTGGATCGCATCTTGTGGTGAACCTAATAGAGCTATATTTAATCGCGCATTAAAATCCATTTCGTTAGATGGTTGCATCTTTAGCAATTTATTGTACGCATTAAGTGCATTCTCTCTTTCTCCGTTTAGTTGATAGAGTTGTGCCAATACATATTGGAAACGAGGTTTATTCCCCTTCTTGCTTTCATTAGATAGTGCTATTTTTACGAATGGTATAGCTTCCTTATACCGCTTGGTTTTTAATAGCAGATCAGCATTTACTGCTGAATAGAGCGGTGAATTCTTGCGGCTTAAGTTATCAACTTGTACCTTGTTTATCATTTCTTCTGCTTCGTAAAACCAACCCATCTCGGCATATGCTCTCACAATCCATAATTGACATTGTGCAACTACATCTGGGTCATAAGCATAGTGTTGAGCTACATAATTGAACGTGCTGATACTACCTAAGAAATCGCCTTTGTGAAATTCAGCCTTGCCTAATAGTAGCCAAGCATCATCTATCTGGTTGTTAAACTCCTCTTGCTCTAGCCATGCTGCATACTCTGGATTTTTTCGTTTTTTATCGTAGTCAATTTTAGGTCGTGCTTTGATGCTATGCAGTTTAATGCACTTACGGCATTTCTCAATTGTGCGTTCCATTTGTGCCGTAGCTGCTTCTGCGGCAGTATGGTTGGAGACAGGATATAGACTTAATACGGTTGAGTAGTCGTCTTCGTTGGCTTCACGGGTTGTGTTTTCTCCTTCTTTAAATGAAGTAGAACCATTATAAAAGATGTTATATTTGGTCTTCATTTGATGATAATTACGTGTAGCCCATGTGTTCTTTTTTGTTGAACACGACCACATACCACTCGCCAATGCAAACAGTAGTACGAGGTGTATTATATCTTTCCTTTTCATAATTTTATTTCAATCCTTTTATATGACTAAATGCTGGTATAAATTCTTTTAAGTAAAAAGGTTCGTAGTATGCCATTTGCTTAGCATCCAATGCCACAGCTTTCTCTGCCAATAATCCCATAAATGCTGCTTGAGGTACTATGTTGGGAATAAACTTTGCATTGGGTGATGTGATAACCGATTTGCATTTATCTGCACCATTACCAAAATAGTAGATTTTATTTATTTTCAATTCTTCAGCAAATGATTGTTCGTCAATCACTTGTGCCGTAACCTTTGTGAGAGAAGCCAATGTGCTGGTGTCGTACAGCGCAGTGTAAACCTCCATACGACGAGCATCTATCATTGGACAATACATCGTGTAAGCACCACCTATTAAATATCGATTAGCAACAGAATTACATAGAATCTGCAGTGTATCAACGGGTATCAATGGGATGTTTTTACCATAACAGAGGCCTTTGGCAATACTTGTACCAATGCGTAAGCCCGTATAACTGCCTGGTCCCTGCGACAGAGCCACTGCATCAATATGCCATTGATTAACCCTTGCTTCCGCTAACAATTGCTCTACAAATATAGGTAACTCACTTGCATGATTTGCCCCTGCTAAGTTCTCTTTGCTCGCTACAGCTACACCATCTATGCTGATAGCTGCCGAGCAACATGAAGTAGATGTTTCAATACACAATATATTCATCGCATTTAATCACTAAACTTTAAACACTAAACTTCCTCATATCCCGATTGAGTACAATCGCCGCAATAATCGCTGCCATTGCATCGCAGATAGGCAGGCTCCACCAAACGCCCCAAATAGGTGTGACCTCTAAAGTTTGAAACAACAAAGGTAAGAGTAATATGCAGGGGATGAGTAAGAGTACTTGTCGTGTCAAACTGAGGAATATCGCTTTTCCTGACATACCTATAGATGTATAGAAATTGCCCACTACCATCGGAAAACCAACCATCACCATTGTACACAGCATCACTCGGGCTGGCACAATAGACTGTGCCACCAACACTTCATCATGGGTAAACAAGCGGATGAATCCTTCGGGCCAAATCAAACCAAACAACCACAACATACCCATCACGCATGTGGCACACATAGCCGTCAGTTTCAGCGCACGAATCATGCGGTCGTAGAGTTTCGCGCCGTAGTTGTAGCCCACGATAGGTTGCATACCTTGGTTGAGTCCCATTACAATCATCGAGAAGAAGAACATAAACCGATTGGTCATACCGAATGTAGCAATAGCCATATCGCCACCATAACGCTTGAGTTGGTTATTCAGAACAATCACCACGAAGCATGCTGCCAAGTGCATCAAGAAGGGCGCAGTGCCAATACCCAACGCACGCATAGTAATGTCGCGTTTCAATCGCCATATGCCACGGTGGAAATAAATCACTTCCTTAGGATTGAGGAAGATAACCATTTGTCCCACTACTGCTATCGCTTGCGAGAGTACCGTAGCCAAAGCAGCCCCTCGAACGCCCATATCCAAAACAAAAATGAAAATAGGGTCAAGAATGATATTTGCCACCACTGCCACAATCGTAGAGAACATCGCTACTTTGGGGTGTCCTATCGACCGCAGCATGCTATTCAGTCCATAGTAGATATGCGTCAATATATTTGCCCACAAAATCACTTCCATGTATTCATGGGCATATGTAATCGTCACATCACTCGCACCAAAAGCGTACAGAATAGGGTCTAACCAATATAATCCTACAGCCATCACTAATGCACCCAATAGCACATTCAGCAGTATCACATTCGCCAGTACATCATTGGCAGAGCGGTAGTCTTTTTCACCCAACTTGATGGCTACTAGCGAACTGGCGCCCACGCCTACCAAACTGCCGAAAGCAGCGCAGATATCCATAAAGGGTTTGGCCACCGTCAATCCCGACAACGCCATCGCTCCCACGCCATGCCCGATGAAGATAGAGTCCACCATGTTGTATAGCGAAGTCGCTGTCATCGCTATGATGCCAGGCAACGCATACTTCATGAGCAAACTACGTACGGGCTGAGTGCCTAACTCTGTTATCTTAGGTGCTGACATATATCTTCAAACATTTGTGCCGCAGGGTGTCCATCTTGCAATGCGATAGGCATACCCTCATCACCGCCTTCACGGATTGACTGTACTAACGGAATTTGTCCTAGCAGCGGGATATTCAGTTCTTCTGCTAATTGCTTGCCGCCATCTTTGCCAAAGATGTAATAGCGATTATTCGGCAATTCTGCAGGCGTAAACCATGCCATATTCTCTATTAACCCCAACACAGGCACATTGATTTTCTCATTCATAAACATATCCACGCCCTTGCGTGCATCCACCAATGCCACAGGTTGTGGTGTGGTCACTACGATAGCACCTGTCAAATGCAGATGCTGTACCATGGTCAAGTGGATATCGCTCGTTCCTGGTGGCAAATCAATGAGGAAGTAATCCAATTCACCCCAGTTAGCATCTTGAATCAGTTGTTTGATAGCATTGCTCGCCATTCCACCACGCCATACCACTGCTTGCTGTGGATCAACAAAGAAACCTATCGACAACATCTTCACACCGTACTGCTCGATCGGCTCAATGAGATTGCGACCATTGATTGGCGTCGAAACAGGGCGACAACCCTCAGTATGGAACATCTTAGGCACTGATGGTCCGTGAATATCTGCATCTAGCAAACCCACTCTATAGTCCATCTTCGCCAACGCAATTGCTAAGTTGGCGGCCACTGTCGATTTACCTACACCACCCTTGCCCGAGTGAATAGCTATCACTTGTGCAGCACGCAAATTCTCCACCGTGTCTGACTTGGGTGCCATATTCTGCTTCACAAACTTCGTATGGATATGCACCGCCGCATTCTCATCCACATATGTGTGAATAGCCGTCTCTGCTGCCTTCACTACCGACTTGCGAAATGGATCATTGTCCTTCTCAAAAATCAACGAGAACGATACCTCCATGCCCGAAATGCGGATATCATCTTCCAGCATTCCGCCCTCTATCAAGTTCTTACCCGTGCCAGGGTAACGAACATGCTGCAATGCATCAATTATTTGTTGGGGATACATAATTTCTTCCGTATGAACGATAACTATCTTTTTCGATTTCTATTTCTGGCTCCGTGAGTGACGGATTAGCAGGTAATTGCCAACGCAAATACTTGATGGTCAACCCCCTATCCAACCACTGATGCTCATAATGCGTCTGCAACGCCCTTGCTTCTTCAATATCGGATTCCCGTTTCTCTACTTCCGATTTCCGACTCTCGTCATATAAATCCGCCGTGTCCACCAGTAGCGGATATTTATTCTCCTTCACCATCGCTTGCGTATAAGCATAGAGGAACGGACTATCGGTCTTCAAGTGGATCAAACCATTCTCTTGCAGCAACTCCGCATAACGTTGCATAAAATAGGTCGAAGTCAGTCGTTTAGTTGCTTTCTTCATTTGCGGGTCAGGGAAAGTAATCCAAATCTCAGCCACCTCGTTGGGCGCAAAGAAATGGGTCAGCATCTCTATGTTCGTGCGCAGAAATGCCACATTCTTCATGCCTGCCAACTCCGCTTGCTTGGCGCCTGCCCACATGCGAGCACCTTTAATATCAATTCCGATATAATTCTTATCGGGATAACGAGCAGCCAAACCTACGGTGTATTCTCCACGTCCACAACCGAGTTCCAATACAATCGGATTATCATTACCAAAATACTCCTCGTGCCATTTGCCACGCATCGCAACCACAGGATTTCCCTCCAATGTCTCACGTGCTCCACATTGCAACACATTGTGGAAGGTCTCCATCTCCGCAAATTTCTTCAGTTTATTTTTTCCCATTTAATTCTCAATTCTTAACACACTAACTCCTACATCCGTTATTCCTCTCAATATATCCTCGCGCATACCTTGTTGTATAGTCACTTCATATTCACCTTCGGATAGCGTTATATGCTCTAAATACAGCAGAGGTAACTCGTATATTTTCATTCCTGAGCCATACCACTCTCCCCGTTCATTTGCCATGAAACTCTCAATAGTATCGCAACGTAACACCGTAGAATCCTTCTTCACATTCACAAATAGCCATAGATTTTGATAAGGATATCTATCTGTGTGGCGCACTGTAACTTGTATCTGATAATCTCCCATTGTATCTGTGATATTCGGAGAGAATACCATCACTGAATCTGCAGACCATCCTTGAGCAGGGAGCGATTGAAATTCTGAGAAAACAACCCCTTGCTGACAAGCTATCAACAGCCCACTAATCAGCGCGAGAAGAACTACCTTTTTCATGATTTCTGCGATTATTGTTGCGATGATCATTGTTTCTTCCTCCACGATGACCACCATTGTTTTTATTCTTTTTCTTATCAAAACGCGTTAAATCATCTTGTCCAACCACATTCTGATAATCTGTTTCCATAATCACTACTGCCGACTGCTTGCCCCCTAAATTCAATGGCTTTTCCCCTCTGCGATTCATTTCTATTATCTCATGCGCTTTGGCAGGAGTAATTGTTTCTAGATTAGCAGGACGATGCGAATCGGTGGAATATGTCACTTCGCCTTTTAGGGGGTCAGAAGAGAAGAAGTAATAGGTCGCATCTTTTGTTTCCAACGGAATATTGCGTGAAGGTAATTTCTTCACTGCTTCTTCATATACTGGCACTTCGTAGTTCAAACAACACTTCAACTTCGCGCACTGACCTGCCAATTTCTGCGGATTCAACGAGATGTTTTGTATGCGTGCGGCATTGGTTCCTACAGAGGAGAATTGCGTCATCCACGTGGAGCAACAAAGTTCTCTACCACAAGGTCCTGTACCTCCAATACGACCTGCCTCTTGACGTGCACCAATCTGCTTCATTTCAATACGAATACGGAAGGTTTCAGCATACACCTTAATCAACTGGCGGAAATCTACACGCCCGTCTGCAATGTAGTAAAATATTGCTTTTGATCCGTCTCCTTGATATTCTACATCACCAATTTTCATCTCCAATCCTAAATCTTTGGCCAATTTACGTGCTTGAATCATTGTTTCTTGCTCTTTGGCGTGTGCTATCTTCGCACGATCTAGATCATTGTCTGTAGCCAATCGCAGCACATTACGGACTTCATATCGATTGGTATCAATGTTATATTTACGCATTTGTAGGGGAACTAGTTCGCCTACTAAGGTCACTTTACCTAAGTCTGTGCCAGGAGTAGCCTCTACTACAACATCCATTCCTTTTTCCAGAGGTAGGTGTTCGCTATTGTAGAAATATCCTTTCCGAGTGTTTTTGAATTGTACCTCTACAAGGTCTGTTTCTTTGCCTGTTGTTGGTATGTCACTAAGCCAATCCACGACAGGTAACATATGTTGTGAATTGCTGCAAACTGCTTTCTTCGTCAATTGAAACGAGTTGTCTATAATAAAGTCTTCTTTCATATCATGTTCCGCTGTTTTTACTTCACTAAAACAATTATCTGCAAGCACAAGTCGAAGAATATGATTTTGGCATTGCCGTTTTGCGTGATTTGTTGTTCTGCTTTGCTCAGTTCGGTCATCATCTTCTCGACATTACCATCGTGGATAAATGGTGCGAACTTGGTTGAGAACTCCTGCTCTTGTTTGGTTTGATAGTTCATCTCGGCCTGATGAAGATTGTAGATGTAGTTCTCGCGCACTTGTCGTTGTGCATATTGTAGGAATGCTTTTTGCTTTTCTCTACCCACTTTTCCGTCTGCCATCTCATTGCTCCATTGGCGCAGTTTTAATAGGGCGCTGTAGTCTTTCTTTTGTCCCACTAGCCACGCGTTTCGCATCAATGCCACAAAATCATCAAAATACCCCTGACTTTCATCACTTTCGTTCATTATACGCAATGCGGTCAAATAGCTTCCATTCGCCATATGTGCCACATTCTGAGCGTCTTCTGCGTTTAACCATGTGTACTCTCGGCGCAATGCTTCGGCAATGGTATCCTCCTTAAGACGTGGCACTTTTACCTCTTGCACGCGCGAGAGAATGGTACTGAGCAGTTGCTCTTTTTGTTCGCTAATGAGCAGGAAGAGTGTCTTCTCGGGGGGCTCTTCCAGCAGTTTCAATAGTTTGTTGGCGCAGGTGCTGTTCATCTTCTCGGGTTGCCAGATTATCATGATCTTGTACCCTCCGGCATAACTCTTGAGCGACAGCTTGCGCATTATCTCGCTGCTTTCTTTCTCGTATATGATTCCTTGTTTGGTCTCGGTGCCCATCACACGATACCAATCATCTAAATCAAAGTACTTATGCTCGGTTACTAGCCCTCTCCACTTCTCGGCATATGCGTCACACACATCGCCTTCGTCGCTTTTTACGATAGGGAAGGCAAAGTGCAAGTCGGGGTGCTGCAATTTGTGGAATTGTAGGCATGTAGGGCATGCGCCGCATGAGTCTTCGTCTGTGCGATGGGGACATGCTATGTATTGTGCATACGCTAGGGCTAGGGCTAATTTGCCTACACCGGCAGGTCCCGCAAAGAGTTGCGCATGAGGAATACGCCCCTCGCGCACCGCTTGTCGGAGCTGATTTTTCTCGGTTTCCTGTCCTATAATATCACAAAATCGCATAATACCACAAATTAGCGTGCAAAGTTACTAAATTTTTCACATATATGCAAGAAAATAATAATATTTCTTGTATATTGCATTCAAAAAGCCACTCCATTGTGAGATGAGGTGGCTTTTATACAGTCCTACATAAAAGAATTAAGAAGTTTGTTGTAGGATGATAGAATTGTGCTTACGTTTTTTTGAGTAATTCAAGTTTTAGAAGAATTGCTTCATTTTTTTTACTTGGTTGTTTGTTTTTGCTGAAAGTGGTGTGTGATACCAGGGAATGCGTTTACGATATGCACTTTAATATCAGGAAAAGCATTGACAATCTGCACTTTGACGTCGGGGAATGCTTCTACCAATTGTACTTCTCCACAATCGTCAGGGAAGGCTTCTACTAGTTTTACCTCTAGGTCTGCAAAAGCATCCACAATCTGCACCTTCAGATCAGGAAACGCATCCACAATCTGTACTTTGCCGTAGAGAGGTATCTCTTTGCCGTTTTTGACAATCACACAGTCGTCTGCCCACACTGCGAGTGGGGATAATAGGAGCAATAATGCCGCAAGGCATTTGAATAATTTGTTCATAGCGCTGAGAATAATTTTAGTGCAACAATTTTTTAATTTTTCCTACAAAAAATGTGCAAAAAGTGTGGTTATACATGATGGAAATATAGAAAAAGACACATAAAATCATATAAAAAGTAAACTTTTTATGATTTTTCTTGCATATTTTAAGAAAAAAACGTAACTTTGCGGCTTTATATGTGCATATAAAAATTAAAAACATAATATTATGAAAAAAATCTTTACTTTCATTTTGGTTTTGATGTCGCTGGCTATTCCATCTATAGCGATGGCTGCGGCTAATAACGTCATTACCTACACATCCACTACTGGAAAAAAAGTTGAAGTTCCGACTTCAGGGTGGACGGGTGTTACTTTGATTAGCAACACCTACACAGGAGGCGTGGGTACCATCACATTTAGTGGTACCATCACGAATATTGCCGAAGAGGCCTTCGATGGATGTGATACTCTTAAGAGCATTGTTCTGCCAAGTTCTGTGACAAGTATTGGGAGGAGTGCTTTTGATGATTGTGAATCCTTAATGGAGATTCAAGTGGATGCTTATTTCCCTCCGACGGTGGGTAAAAATGCATTTAGAGCTGTGCCTGAAGGATGTAATGTGTATGTCCCTTGTGGTCGCGTGGCTGATTATAAAGCTGCTGCTGGCTGGAAGAATTTCGACTACATCCAAGAGGCTCCTTCTCCATATATCCTCAAATTGTTGGTAAAAGAACCTGAGAGAGGTGTTGCTGAGATTGTGCAACATAATGCGTGCGGTACAGAGATCAAGGCATCGTCCAACTATGGTTATCATTTCCTGAAATGGGATGATAATAATACGGATTCGGTGCGCTCGCTTACACCTTCTTATAATTTGACTTTGACTGCATCTTTTGGTAAAAATAAATATACAATTACCACAGATTTGAATAATCCAGGAGCTGGCACGGTGTCTGGAGGTCAGACGGTGGAGTATTTGGATACAGTGACATTGAAGGCTGATCCTAATTTTGGATGGAGATTCACAAACTGGGAAGATGGTAATACCGATAATCCTCGCATAGTGGTTGTAGAGCGTGATTTGCTGTTTAAGGCTATCTTTGTGCCTAAGAACATTGTGCTGAAAACTGTGAATCAAGATGTATGTGATGGTGGTGAGTATCTAGATACATACACGGGTGTGTTGCATACGATTGATTCGTCGGACCCCTCTTCTCTCACTTGGCAAGACTCTGTTCGTACTGCTACCGAGGATATTGTCTATACATTTGTGATAAATCCAACCGTGGCGCCAGCTATGCTAACTCTTGCTCAGTTGAAGACTATCGGCGCTGTACCAACATTGGTGCCAGGTACCTTCCCTAACACCACGGCATCTGTGACAGCTATCTTGAATCATTACAAGACAGCTGACACAAAATCGCTAGCTGATGTGACAAGCGCGTCATGGAGCATGGATAAGGTGGCGTGTGGTGCTACAGAGCACACGATGGTACTGACCGTGGTTTGTGGTTGTGCGACCATGGTAGAGACCTTCACCTTCCCTGTGGTATCAACTACAGAAACAAGAAATGAGACAACAGAGGCCTGCGAGTCATATTTCTGGCCACAAACGAGCGAGACCTATACTACAACGGGTGTGTATCGTGATACCGTTCCAAGCAAAGCCGGATGTGATAGTATCTATTACGTATTGGATTTGAAGATATGGCAGCCTGCTTACACGCTTGTGAAAGATACAATCTGTGAAGGTGATTATTACAATGATGTACAATATTTTGCTAGCACCACGCTGAGCAATACCTTGGCGACAAGTCATGGTTGCGATAGCGTAGTGGAGGTGAAGTTGACCGTATGGCCAAAGGATACCATCACCACCTCTGCTACCATCTGCTATGGAGATACCTATGAGTGGCATGGTGCATCCTATTCCACAACAGGTACCTACACATTTGATACGCTAACGGTGCATGGCTGCAATAGCCATCGCGTGCTGAACTTGAGCGTGTTGCCAGAAGTGAAAGATTCTGTGATTAACAAAACTCTTTGCGAGGGTGAAGGTAGTTTCACTTGGAATGGTACTACCTATACCTTGCCAGGAACGTATGTAGATACCATCTTTACGAAGAATGCTTCGCTATGTGATAGTTTGGTCATCCTGAATCTGACTATCTTGCCTAAGGTGCCTGAGACCTTTGTGGACACAACCGTATGCTACGGTGAGAGTTTTGTTTGGACAATTGATGGCGCAACCTATACATTGAGCGGTACTAAAAACAAGAGTGTGACCTTGTCAAGCGTGAACGGTTGCGATAGCGTAGTGACCTTGCGTTTGGTAGAGTTGCCAGAGGTGGCGACCGTACCAGAGAGCGCAACCATCTGCGCAGGCGAGACATATATCTGGAATGGTGCAGCTTATACCGCATCAAGTACATACAATGTGACCTTGGCAGATGTGAATGGTTGCGATAGTATAGCTACCTTGAACTTGACCGTATTGCCTGCAGTGGCTGATTCGATAGCCAATGTGACTATTTGCGCAGGTGAAAGCTACCTATGGGTGGATGGTAATTCCTACACCGTGACAACGATGGGTAAGGTAACTACTCTGCCAGATGCGAATGGTTGCCCACAAAAGCATGTGCTAAACTTGACCGTGCTTCCAGCTGTGAAGCCAACGGTAGTGAAAGATACTATCTGTGCAGATTCGACCTATTTGTGGTTCGTAGGTAGCAATACTTATAGCTATTCAGTGGGTGGCACTTATGCAGATACCTTGCAGGATGTGAATGGTTGCGACAGCGTAGTGGTATTGGAGTTGACCCAGTTGGCTCCTATCGCTGAGACCTTTGTGGATGATACCGTATGCTACGGTGAGACTTACACATGGATTATCAACGGAACAACCTATACACTGACCGGAACTCAGGAGATGAGTGTGACCTTGTCAAGCGTGAACGGTTGCGATAGCGTAGTGACCTTGCGTTTGGTAGAGTTGCCAGAGGTGGTGACTACCCCAGAGAGCGCAACCATCTGCACAGGCGAGACATATACTTGGAATGGTGCGGCTTATACCTCAACAGGTACCTACACCATGACCTTATCTGATGTGAACGGTTGCGACAGCGTAGCAACGCTCAACTTGACCGTATTGCCTGCCAACCCAGAAGTGGTAACAATAGATACCATCTGTGCAGGTGAGAGTTATGTATGGGTGGATGGTGTATCCTACACCGTTACAACCTCTAAGAGCATCACGGTGACCGGTGCTAATGGTTGCCCAGAGAAGCAAACTCTTAACTTGACTGTATTGCCAGTTATTAAGCCAACGATACAGAAAGATACTATCTGCGCAGGTGAGCCTTATGTGTGGACAGTGGGTAGCCATACCTATACTTACTCCGTAGGTGGAACGTATGCAGATACCTTGATTACACCTCAAGGCTGTGATAGCGTAGTGGTATTGGAGTTGACCCAGTTGGCTCCTATCGCTGAGACCTTTGTGGACACAACCGTATGCTACGGCGAGAGTTTTGTTTGGACAATTAATGGCGCAACCTATACATTGACCGGAACTCAGAACATGAGTGTGACCTTGAATAGTGTGAACAATTGCGATAGCGTAGTGACCTTGCGTTTGGTAGAGTTGCCAGAGGTGGTGACCGTACCAGAGAGCGCAACCATCTGCACAGGCGAGACATATACCTGGAATGGTACGGCTTATGCCACATCAGGTACCTATACAGTGACCTTATCTGATGTGAACGGTTGCGACAGCGTAGCCACATTGAACTTGACTGTGCTACCAGCAAATCCTGTGACGGTGGATAATGCGACTATCTGTGTGGGTGAGACCTATATCTGGACAGCGGACGGCAAACCTTATACCTCTGCGATAGATACAACTATTACGTTAGTAGATGTGAATGGTTGCGATAGCGTAGTGAACTTGAAACTGACTGTATTTCCTGCAGTACCAGAATCCATTACATACGATACAATCTGTGCAGGTGATACATTGATATGGCAAGGTAAGATCTATACCAAGTCTGTTACCAACGAGACTGTGACCTTGACCAGCGTAAATGGTTGCGATAGCGTATTGAAATTGAACTTGCATGTGCTCCCACCAGTAGCGGATACAACCGAATATATGACCATCTGTCATGGCGATATATACGTATGGCCACTAAATAGCAAGGCTTATACCACAAGCCAAATTGATAGTGTGAAAGAATTGACCGCTCAAGGTTGTGAACGCATAGTATATTTGGATTTGACCGTGTTGCCAGAAGTGCTCCCAACATTGGAGGAGGTGACTATCTGTGCAGGTGATACCTTCGTATGGTCAGCCAATGGTCAGAAATACTTCGAGGATAAGATCGTAACGGAGACATTAGTGGATGTGAACGGTTGCGATAGTGTGGTGAAATTGGATTTGACTGTATTGCCTATTATTCCTATAACAACTACAATTGACACGATTTGCGCGGGTGACGCATACACATGGGCGGCTAATGGTGAGGTATACACCTCTTCAATCGACACCACAATCACCCTAACAAGCATCAATGGTTGCGATAGCGTGGTGAACTTGAAACTAACCATATTACCAGAGATTTCAGAGACCATCATCACAGAGACCACCTGCTATGGCGAGACCTATACATGGCCAGAGAACGGTGTTACTTATACTAAATCAGCAACAGCCAGTGTGAAGTATATTACGGCTCATGGTTGCGACAGTGTGATAACATTGAATTTGACCGTATTGCCAAAACTTGCTGAGACACGTGATACCGTTTATCTATGCTATGGCGAAAGCTATACATGGCCAGAGAATGGACTGACTTATACAACTGCTGCAACCGACACTGCTGTGTTGCGGGATCTGAACGGTTGTGATAGCGTGATAATCTTGACTTTGATTGCCTTGCCAGAGATACCGGAAACCATCATCAAAGAGACCTTCTGCTATGGCGAGAGTTATACATGGCCAGTGACTGGTACAACCTATACTACCGACTATCTAGAAAGTGTTACTTTGACTAGTGTGAAAGGTTGCGATAGTATCGTTACCTTGGATCTGACTATGCTGCCTGCAATTGCTGAGACAGTAGAGAAAGATACAATCTGCGCAGGGGATGTATATACATGGGATCTAACAGGCGATAGGTTCACTACTACTACCGATACTAGTGTGGTATTGACTAGTGTGAATGGTTGCGATAGTATCGTTGCCTTGCAATTGTATGTACGTTCTGTAGACACCACATGGACCAAAGCTACAATCTGTGCCGGCGATACATTGACATGGGAAGGTGAAAAATTCTATTATACAGCTGGCGATACTAAGATAATCGATCTAAGCAAATCATATACTAGTTTCTTGACCAACTGTGATAGTGTTGTTCAACTCAACTTGACCATATTGGCACCAATCGATACCACATGGGTATATGATTATATCTGTTCGGGTGAGAGCTTCATCAAGAATGGTGTATCATTCAATGCTGATACCACTCTCTATACTACCAAAACAAGTATCAATGGTTGCGATAGCGTGATTGCATGGAACTTGCACGTATGGCCAGCGGTAGATACTACCGTGGTTTACGATTCGATTTGCATCGGCGATACATTGAGTTGGCACGGTAACAACTATGCTGAACCAGGCACCTATCAAGCAACAATCCAGGATATTCATGGTTGTGATAGTACAGTGATTATGCATTTGAATGTCAACTATCCAGTGACCGTAGAACTCAGCGATACCGTATGCGATAGCATTACTTGGAACGGTGCTCTATATACAGCCACAGGCGATTATAGCTTCACCACTACAGGTTCCAACGGCTGTGATAGTACCACCATCTTGCACCTGACGGTTAACTATAGTGCACATACAGACCTCTTTGAGAGCGCATGTGATTCATATACATGGATCAATACAGGCGATACTTATACCGCTTCAGGTATCTATTATAAGACGTTGACATGTGTGAATGGTTGCGATAGCGTAGTAGCGTTGAACTTAACAATCAATAATACTACGTCTAGCATCCTAGATGTGATGACCTGCAATGGTGAGTCATACCTCTGGCATGATTCGATATACACTACCTCTACGGTTGATACTGTAATCTTGACCAATGCAGTGGGTTGTGATAGTTTGGCAATCTTACACTTGACTATTATGCCAAAGATGCAATACGATTCTATCAGTTTGGCAGTATGTCCATCTGAGTTGCCATATGCATGGTATGGTCAAACACTGACCGCTGCGGGCGAATACAAACATCGTGAGCAATTCGCTAGCTTTGCATGCGATAGCGTAGAGCATGTCTTGAACTTCGTGGTATTACCAACTACTACCTCACACGACACCATCGTGACATGTGATAGCTTGACATGGAACGGAATAACCTATACTATTAGCGGCGATTACTGCTTCACCACCACAGGCTCAAATGGTTGCGATAGTGTGGCTAACCTGCACTTGATTGTCAATTACACAACCACCAGTCTTGATTCAATGACCATCTGCTATGGTGATACTTATACATGGAATGATTCTATTTATGACGCAACAGGCGAATATGTTCACATCTTGACTAATGCTGCCGGCTGCGATAGCATAGCTACCTTGCACTTGACCATCTTGCCAGAAATGCTACAAGATTCAACGAATGTGATAGTATGTCCATCCGAGTTGCCATACTTGTGGAATGGTCAAGAGTTGATCACTTCCGGCGAATACAAACATCGTGAGCAATTCGCTAGCTTTGCATGCGATAGCATAGAGCATGTCTTGAACTTAGAGGTATTACCAATCGTTACTTCACACGACACCATCGTGACATGTGATAACTTGACATGGAACGGAATTACCTATACTGCTTCTGGTGATTACACCTTCACTACCACTGGCTCTAATGGTTGCGATAGCGTGGCTAACTTGCACTTGATTGTTCATAATAGCGCTCTAACCAACTTGTATGAAACAGCTTGTGATTCATTTGTATGGGAAAATACGGGTGAAACATATCTTACATCTGGTGCATATTACGACACGCTAACAACAGTCAATGGCTGCGATAGCGTAGTCGTATTGAACCTCACTGTTAATTTCTCCACTGTAGGCTTGCCTGAGGTGGTAACTCTCTGCTACGGCGAAACCTATGACTGGAATGGAGTAACCTATGATCAAAGCGGTGAATACGCAGTGACATTGACCAATGCCGCAGGTTGTGATAGTACTGCATATTTACACTTGACTATCTTGCCTGAGATGGAGTATGATTATCAAGACATCTATGCGTGCCCATCCGAATTGCCTTATAGATGGTACGGACATGCTTTGACCGTTTCTGGCGAGTACCGAGTACGCGAACAATTCGCAGGTACTTCTTGCGATAGCGTTGAACATGTATTGAACTTCGTGGTATATGATATGAGCCTACCAACCACAGTCACAACGCCTATTGCCGTTTGTGGTAACTCAGTTGATGTCACCATACCTACTGCTGAGATTGAGGCATATATCGCTTCGATAGCAGATTATGCACCAGCTGCTACTGTAACATGGTTTGTGAATAAGAGCGGTATATGGGAAGCCTTAACTTCTGAGATCGTAACTGGAAACATGAACGAGATTGTACTCAAATATGTAATCTCTACAACATGTGGTGATCTCGAATCTGAAGTGATGATTGCACCAGTTGAAATGCCAACTCCTGAAAACGACCTTGAGATGGATAATATGGAAGTATTGAGCAAATACAACAACCGTATATTCCTCTTCCACCTCAAGGCATTCGAAACGAAGTTTGGTTGGAGACCAAGACCAGAACAAGTGACTTGGTTCAAGGTAGTGGGCGAAGTAGATGTCTATGGCGAATTCGGTGACGATGAGGTCGTAGGTACAGGCCATAGCTACAACCTCCCTGATGGAGAGAATATTGTAGGTAGTTATTACGCATTAATCGAACAAACTGAGGTAGATCTAGATGGATGTACCGGTATTTATCGTACGCAAATCGTGACATCTAATATCTTAGGAGTTGCTCCTAGATTGGTGCCTAACGTGGTTCATCCTTCCGAAGCGATGACACTCCAAAATCTTGATCCAAATGCAATCAACGAAATCCGTGTCTATAGCACAACGGGTGAATTGATTGCTATCTACACCGCTGAGAAGGTTAATCAGTTTATCCTCCAGGCTAATCATACACAAGGTTATTACCTGGTAGATGTGATAAATGAAAACGAAAAAATTACGTTACGTTATTTGGTAAAATAATAGGAGGATGATACGATGAAAACTAGAATTATAATGACAAATACAATGAGACTAATTGGCTTGGTGATTTTTGCAAGTTTCATGTGTTGGACCACTGCTTCCGCACAAAGAACACGCACACACGAACCTATGCAACCTTTGACCTATAGAACTACTGGCGCTTTGATAGAGGTGGGGGACTCTGTGATGATTTCACGAGACACCACACACTATCAAACCAAGGAGCATATTATTCGCTGGGCATTCAATAAAGTGCATATCGTTCGTCAAGTGAATAGTAAGTACCACCCAAATTCTATATTGCTCAGAGGCATCTATTCGTGGATCTCGGCGGACGCGGCTGTGCCATTGAATAAAAACAAACAGTATCCTTATGACCCTAACCAAGTCCAAGTAAATGAGGATAATACTACTCTGGCTACTGATACCACTGCAACTGCAGCTGACGCGGTTAATCTTGTGCCAGCGGTTGTCGTGCAATCAGATGCCGATGACCAAGAGGAAAAGGGCAAAGCCAAAAAGGTTCGTTCCAAAAAAGCTCGTGCCAAAGAAAAAGCTTCTAAGAGAGAAACGAAGCAAAGAAAAAGAAAATCCAAACAAACAGAGGAGACTTCTCTCCTATCAGACTCTGTTGCCGTAGCGGATACAGCAACAATCGCCGCAACAGCACTCGACTCTAACGCAACAGCCAAGAGCGTTGACGTCGCTAACTCTGACTCTAACGCTATCTCGCGTGCCGATCGAGATTCACTGGCAATGATTCTTTTCGATAAGGGGATGGATCCACTCTTGCAGCAGCAGAGTGAGTCCGCATACAAGGAGATCGACCGCTTCTCAATTGCTTTGCGAGCTGGTTTTGCTTCTACCATGGCAAGTCCTACACCTACTATCCCAATGGGATATGACGCCCGATTCGATTTGCAATATGCACACTATTGGAAAACGCAAAACAAAAAGTCTCTCGTCGGTTTGCTCACTGGCGTGTCTATCGGATATATGCAAACGAATCGTGACATCGTATGGGATGAGACTTGGACGGATAGTACTTCTTGTGGCGATGTGCTTTACCATGTCACCGCTGACAATATTCGTGAGACTAACCAGCAATTGCAAGTCGAAGTGCCTGTGATGCTTTCTCTCATGACCGAGGGGGGATTCTATTTCAACGTCGGCCCACGAGTAATGCTGCCTATACGCACGCCTTTCAAACAAGTCATCAACAATGGACATATTTCAGCCACTGACCTCGAGACTACCGACATTATGCTTGATAACGTCATCTACGGTAAGTTAACCGAAGACCAAACCAATATAACTGGCATGACCAAACAGCAATTTGATATCACATTGATGGTTGGTTTGGAGTTGGGACATGAGTTCCGCTTTGCTTCGGGCAACTCCTTTGGATTCGGTTTGTATGCCAACTATGGCGTCTATAGCACCTACAGCAATCGCCCTCTAGGAACAATCATTGATGTGACGGCTCCTAATTACGATAAGATTGCTACTGTAGATGTTTATTCGATGACCGATGCATATACCACCAAGGTGGGGCACCTGGATGTGGGTGTGAAATTGAGCTTTAACTTCGACACGAGAAAGTAATTCATATACCACCAGAAAAAAGACCATGACGCTCATGGTCTTTTTTTTTGTCCCACTGTCAGTCACATAAATTTGCATATGTACATTTTTTTTAGTACCTTTGCATCCAAAATCAAATAAATAACAATGAACAACGGACAAGAAGGCATAACAAAACAAGAAAATGTGCAGGATTTAGTGTACTGGTCAGCTGCTATAGTCGTATATCTGGAGTGTATGGACGAGCCCAATCGCACCGAGTTTACGGATAAAATGCTCAATTACTTGCCTCTACTCTATGTCAAAACAAAGCAACTGCCCAAACTACAGCCTATGTTGGATGGCGAACCAGAACGCTTTGTCACCGAGATGGATTATAATACCATTCAGCAAAAGGTGGCTAGCATCTTTGGATCGGATGATGCTTATCTAGAGGTCTTTGTGGAGGATATGCAGTATTCCGACGAGCCCATCACTGCTTTCATCTCAGAGAATATCGCTGATATATACCAGGAACTGCGCGATTTGTGTAGCACTTTCCAAATCGATGACCCAGCCGTGCAGAACGACGCACTCTATGCTTTCGTAGAGGCATTTGAGCAGCATTGGGGACAAAAACTCCTGAATGTATTACGCCCCTTGCATCTGCTGTCTCTAACGAATGAGAAGGAGTTGTATGACTAGTCCATTCGCCTTACATATTGATAAAAACACGATTCAGACCCTCCCATTAACTAGTTTTGATGGAGAGGTTATCGTTATTGATAACCTTGCTCAGGTGAAGGAGGCAGTCGATTATCTCAACCACTATCAGGTGTTGGGCGTAGATACCGAAGCTCGACCATCATTCAAGCGCGGCGTACATTACCCTACGGCATTAGTGCAGGTGGCTACACTGCAGCGATGCTATCTCTTTAGATTAACACATGTGGGGATGCCACACGAGTTGGCGCAGATATTTGCTAATCCTCAGATCTGTAAGGTGGGATTGGCGTTTAAGGACGACCTCAATGGACTGAGAAGAAGACGGGACTTCAAACCTGCCAATTGCATCGACCTGCAAACTATTGTATGCAGGTATGGAATCATGGAACTGGGCCTGCAAAAGATATTTGCTATTATTTTCGGTCAAAAAATCAGCAAGGCGCAGCAACTCACCAACTGGGAAAACTCCCACCTCACTCCAGAGCAAGCCATCTACGCATCTACCGATGCATGGGCTACACTAAAAATCTACCTCGAACTGCAAAAAGTAAAGCCCCTATCCAAAAAGGAGGTAGAGGCTCTGAAACGTGCCGAAAAAGAGGCACAAATACTGCGCCAACAGCAAAGCATGGCGCAAAAGCAAGCGCTCAAAGAACAATCTTAATGCTGCTTCCCCCTTGTACTACGATGAAGACACCATGCTGCTCACTGGGCAATGTCTCGCCAATATAACCGCCCATCATGTCATAAATCTTCATTGGCGCTGTATGTGAGATAGTCGGTACACCCGCTCCTTCAATCTCAGTCCATTTGGCATACAGCGTACCTCGCCAACCAGCAGGAATCTCGGTGAGGGGGGTCCCGCGTAATGTCTTGGTCTTGAACCAACCAGAGAAGTCATTATTCTCTTTCCTTGGGGTAGGTAATGTATATGTTTCTGTCACATAGGTTGGCAACTCCACGTCTATCGTTCCACCATTCAGCTCCCAAAATATCACTTGCTCTGGCACGAACACTTCATCTCCTTCGTAAAATGCAGCACTATGCTCTATGCCATACCGATCGTATGAGCAGATGGCTATCGTTTGTCGGCTAAGGTCGCCATAGCCGTCTAGTCGTATGCTATTGCCATAGACCACACCTCGTAAATATTGCGGATCGCTCTGGGCGTCTTCAAACCGCATTCCACGAGGATACACATACACTGTATATCGCTCTGCATTCGGGTGTTGCCATGTGAGTAGAGTGTCACGCAGCACAAGATCACTAGGGGCTACCAATGCCTCTTTCGACTTCCAAGCCATAGGCGGCATCAGCGCTTTGTGCTGGAAATGTGATTCCTTCAAATCCTTGAATAGCAAGATGTAACTAGAGGTGTTGAAGAACACCGAACCCGTGTATCCCGACGATAAGTTATCGCGATTAGCATCTATCTGACGTTGTATCTCTACCACACCATCTCCGTAACCCGATAATCCTGCATCTGCATCGGTCGCACCATAAGCGGCTTGAGATACGCAAAACTGCACGCGCTGTCCGTTAGGCAATTGGTTGGAGAAATTTTCGCATACGGTTTGTGACCACCATTGACATAGTACGCGGTAGTTTTGTCGGCTAACTTGTGTGGACCAATAGATTTGTGGATTTAGATAGTCCACCCAACCTTGTTTCGCCCATTCTACGGCGTTGCAATATAGGTAATCATAGGATTCCATCGCACTGATACCCGAAGGCAGCGATATACCATAGGCCGATGCGGCTTTGGATTTCATCGACCAGTTGCCGGGAATACCCATTCCAAAACGCACCCATGGCTTAACCTCTTGAATCGCTTTATATAGGTTGCATATCACCGAATCTACGTTCGCTCTGCGCCAATCATCATCCGTCGAGCCATCTTTATCTACATCTACCACATTGGCGAGTTTGTGCTTCGACTTCGAATCGGCATCTTCGGAATACGTCCCACCATAAGCATAGAAGTAATCATCCATCAGGATGCCATCAATGTCATAATTATTCACTATCTCCATGAATACTTTCTGCACGTACGCGCGCGCTTCTGGATAACCCGGGTCGATGATCTGACCTTTGAACGAACTGTTGTTGTATTTGATGATCCATTGCCCTGCGTTCTTCCATACTAGGTCAGCTGTGTCCAGTACACCCGAACTGGTCACGCGAAAGGGATTAACCCATACGTGCAACTCCAAGCCCCTCTTGTGCGCCTCTTCTATGGCATATTGCAGCGGATCATAACCAGGGTCTTCCCCACGGGTACCTGTCAAGCATGCTGCCCAAGGCTCGTAGGAGGACTTGTACAAGGCATCCGCCACCGAGCGCACTTGCAGACATACGAAATTCATGTTACCTGATGCCAGAATATTCAGCTTCTGCTGCAACTCTTGTTTTTGACGTTCCACCCCTTTGCTTTTGGGCCAATCAATGCTAGCTGCGGTGGTAAACCAGGTAGCACGGTACTCGTGTTTCGGAGTTTGCGCAAAACTGGCAATACTAACCAGTAGGCCGAGGAAAAATATCAGTAGTTTTTTCATACTTACTTGATCAACTTAAATGTGTTACCACCTTGCTTAATGATAAAGACAGTCCCCTCTAGCATTTCGATAGAAGTATGGATGCGTCGCCCCATCATATCATATATCTCCATGGGCTCTTTCAGGTCAAGCACCACTTCTATGCTTGTCGGTGGGTTATAGCCCACCCAGTGAGCATACAACGTACCCACCCATCCTGCGGGAATAGCCATGACTGCATCTCCTGTGGCTGTCGCAGTGGTGTACCACCCCTTGAACTCGTAGCCATCTGGGTGTGTGGGTGTTGGTAGGATATAGGTTGCGCTCACTTGAGATGGCAACTGTAATGCCGTCTCTTGTATGTAAGGAGAATACTTCCCCCATGCTGCTGGCTGGCCAGCCGTGGCGAAGTTCACCGTCGTTCCTGCTCGATAACCATCTACGCGATAGGCTGCGTCCGTGCAGTTGAAGAAGGAATATAGATTATATCGCCATTCATTATCACTCTCTATGCTAAAATCTTGTGCATCTGCCTCGTCTTGCATGTAATCGGCGAGCCATTTCCAAGATGGATCTTTGGTCATAAAGTCTGCTGCAAAACCGCCACCCAATGAGTTGATCCATGTAAAACCCAATACATCATCCATGGTGCGGTCTTCCGATGGAACAAAACTGCTGCCATACATACCTTTGTAGAACGCCACATAATCGGGCTTCCATTCCTCCCACAACTCTTCGTTGCTGATGCATGTGCTTGTCTTCACTTCCCCTCCATTCAGCACCCATGTGATTGCTGTGGCATTGGGGTCGGAGTCGGGGAATTTGCCCTCGTTCCAGATGGCTGCACCATGTTCTACACCATAGCGGTCGTAAGCACATACGGCTATGGTCATGCTCTCCAAGTTGGAGATATTGAATTCGTAGGATTTTCCGTACACGATGCCTTGCAAGTACTCATGACTTGTTTGTGCAGTCGCAAAATCTATTCCTTGAGGATAAGCATATACCGTAAAACGCGTTGCTGTAGGGTGCTCCCAACTGATGGTCTTACCAACCATCTTCAGACCACTAGGGGCTACCAATACCTCTTTCGATTTCCAGTCCATTGCGGGTGGCAGCGCTTTGTGCTGGAAATGTGAGTCTTTCAACTCGAGGTACATTTTGTTGTAGGCAGTGGTATTGTAGAATACCGAACCTGTATACCCCGATGATAGGTTGGCGCGATTGACATCTATTTGCTTTTGAATCTCTCCTACGCCTGCGTCGTAACCTGTATAGCCATCGTAGGCGCGGTAGGCAGCTTGCGAAATGAAGAAATGCACTTTCTTGCCATTAGGCAATTGGTTAGAGAAGTGTTCGCACACATCTTTTGCCCACCATTTGCAGAGTACTTTGTAGTCTTGTGCTGCTACATTGGTGGACCAATAGAGTTGTGGGTTGATATAGTCCACATAGCCATGCTTGACCCATTCCACGGGGTTGCATGCCTGTACATCGTAGTCATCTAAGCCGCGAATACCGCTTGGCAGGGTGATGCCGTATGCCTCAGCCGCTTTTTGCTGGGTACTCCAAATGCCGAAAGTACCCATGCCGAATCGCACCCAAGGTTTGACTGATTGAATGGTGTCGTAGAGTTGCTTTAAGCAAATGTCCACATTGCTGCGGCGCCAGTCGTCGTCGGTGTCGCCGTCTTGATTGACATCCACTACGTTGGCGGGTTTGTATAGTGATTTGGAAGCAGCATCTTCTGTGGTCGTGCCGCCGTAGGGGTAGAAATAGTCGTCCATGACGATACCGTCCACATCGTAGTTGTTGATAATCTCCATTAACACCTTAATTACATACGCGCGCGCCTGCGGGTAGCCAGGGTCAATGATTTGACCTTTGAAGGAACCGTTGTTGTATTTGATGATCCA
>JAZNKZ010000067.1:0-1915 GCA_045578815.1 Paludibacteraceae bacterium | reverse complement strand
TTGGCCTATATACCCCTTGTCTGCACACAACTTTCCTTTGATGTTGTTCAGGAATGAACCTTGCTTCAAAGGTTGCCTGTCATCCACATCAGCGGATGTAAACATGAAGTTCAGTATTTCTCCTTTGTCATTGATAATCAGGTGTAATTTGAATCCGAAGAACCAGCCCATCGAACATTTTCCACGAGTAGCCAGTCCTTCAAAAGTCTTGTGGATGTGTATTCTTTGGTTCCGACAGACACGTAGCGGTGTGGAATCCACGAAACTGATTCCAGTACATCTGCCTATCAATACCTTTTTGATGAATATAGCCAAAGGAAACAAAACTTCCTTTTCCAATTCAACAAAACGGTTGTAGGATACTTTCCGGGGAAACAGATGTGCCAAGTGTTTACATACATATTCCAAATAGAAATGTTTGAAGCATCGGTATCCACCGGAATGGAATAGAATCATGATCAGCATGATTTCGGCATCACTCATACGGTTGGGTTTATTACGATGCTTGCCACTCTTGTGAAAGGTGGGTAACATGTGATTTTCTTGATATTTTGCAAATTCCTTGCAGAAATCATCTGCCAAACAATAAATTTCTGTAACTTTAGCCTCGGAGAACATAGCGGCAATCGTTTTTTTTATAATTGGGCACTATAAATATAATACTTTTATCGCTATTCTCCTAATTTACAATGAATTATTTCGTAATCTTATATCGAACTCACGTTAATACTAACAAAGAGTACATTAGTTTTTGCAAAGCAGAATAATGATACAAAGTGCTCATGAACTGCTCATGATAGTGCCCATGATGGCATCAAGTAGGCACTAAGATAGAACTAAGTTGGCACCCAGTCGATGTGGTTAATAATTATCAGAAAAGAGACATCTATAATATCTGCGAACTCGCATGATTGACTTGCGAGTTCGTTTGTTTTGGACTATCAAGCTTTTCTTATAGTTACATCCATGTATTATTTCACTCAACCTATCATAAAATAAAGAAAAAGTATTATCTTTGCATATTATATGATATGTTACTGTTATGGCGAAGAGTACAATGGGGACAAAATTACCCCGAAAGTTGGAACAGAAAATGCAGGCTGTTGGCGAGCAAATTAAACTTGCCCGCTTGCGTCGAAATTTGAGTGTTGCACAGGTAGCGGAGCGTGCTACTTGTTCACCACTTACGGTGTCACGCATAGAGAAAGGTGCGCCAACGGTGGCGATAGGCATCTATCTACGTGTGTTGTATGCACTGCAACTTGATGATGATATTCTCTCATTAGCAAAAGATGACGAACTCGGCAGGGCGTTGCAGGATATGAACTTACCACAGCGTGAAAGGGCGTCTAAAAAGGAGTAGAAAACGATGAGGAAATTGTATGTATATGCCGATTTTGATTGGCTCAAAGAGATTGAGTTGGTTGGAGAACTTGGCTACGAATCTCTTCGTGGCTCGGATAGTTATAGTTTCATGTTTACCGATAGTTGGATAAAAAAGTACAATGCTATCACCCTCAGTGAAGACCTTAACAACTATCCGGGGATACAATACACCCAGCCTAATAAAGATATTTTTGGTTGCTTTGCCGATGTACTGCCTGACAGATGGGGGCGCACTCTCCTTCTCCGTCGGGAACAGATCTTGGCGCAAGAGGAGAATCGCCCTGTTCGCCGACTATCATCATTTGACTTTTTGACGGGTATTGATGACTTTTCCCGTATGGGAGGATTCCGATTCAAAGAAACACTTGATGGCGAGTTCATAAACGCGGACAACTCTTTGCGTATTCCTCCGTTGACCGACTTGCGAGAACTCATTGTAGCAAGCAAGGAAATTGAGAAAAGCGAGGAGACCAATGCGCTACCCGAAAAACGATGGATTGCTCAACTTGTACAGCCGGGTTCTTCGCTC
>JAZNKZ010000066.1:0-4224 GCA_045578815.1 Paludibacteraceae bacterium | reverse complement strand
AAAGATCACTTTTATACTCTGTGCCCAAAACAGGACTCGAACCTGCACGTCTCTCAACACTCGCACCTGAAACGAGCGCGTCTACCAATTCCGCCATTTGGGCGTCGCGTCAGCGACTTTTGTATCGACTGCCGATTCTTTGCCGTATTCAAAGAGCATTTTAGAAAAAAAGCAGGAACTGTGTCCTGCTCATTTCTATAGAGCGGCAAACGAGACTCGAACTCGCGACCCCAACCTTGGCAAGGTTGTGCTCTACCAACTGAGCTATTGCCGCAAAATATTAAAGAACAACGCCCTCTCATTCGAAAGCGGGTACAAAATTACTGCTTTTTTTTGACATGACCAAATATTTTGCAAAAAAAATACGAAAAAAGTACTTTTTATTGTATTTTTGTGAGATATATGGCGATTTTTCACTACCTTTGTAGGGTTTTTGGAAAACGAAATGGCAAAAACGGAAAAGGAAAAGGAGTTGTTACGCTTGCGGGCTCGCTTGACTAAGCGGTTTCACAAAGCATGTGCCGACTATGGACTCATAGCCGAAGGGGATCATATACTAGTGGGACTAAGCGGCGGTAAAGATTCGTTGGCATTAGTAGAGTTGCTCGGCAAACGCGCACAGATATATGTACCTAGGTTTAAGGTGACTGCTGTGCATGTGCGGGTGAAAGAGCGCGACTACCACTCTGATCTGAAATATCTAGAGGACTTTTGCGCCCGCGTGTGCGTACCTTTTGTAGTGCGTGATACGGAAATCGGGAGTCGGGAATCGGAAATCGAAAAGGAGAAAGATCCATGTTTCCTGTGTTCGTGGTACAGGCGAAAAGTACTATTTGATGTGGCACAAGAGTTGGGATGCAATAAAATAGCCCTAGGGCATCACAAAGACGATCTTATAGAAACACTAATGATGAATCTGATCTTCCAAGGAAGCATGGCCACTATCCCTCCGCTACTACAAATGGAAAAAATGCCCATACAGATGATTCGTCCGCTATGCCTAATCGAAGAAGAGGAGATTGCTCAGTACGCCAAACTCAGTGACTATGAGAAACAAGTGAAACTCTGTCCGCTGGAGAAGGTGAGCAGTCGTGCTGAAGTGAAAGAACTGATTAAACATTTAGAAACACTCAACCCTAATGTACGTGATTCGATTTATGGAGCGATGGAGAATATTAAGGCGGAGTATTTGCCTAAGCGCAGGGCGAGAGGTGAAAGGTGAAAGGTGAAAGGTGAAAACTGGAAACTGAAAGGTGAGAGGTGAAAGGTGAAAGGTGAAAGGTTAGAGATTATGAATGGATTTTATACAATATTGCTTTTGGTGGCGTCGAATGTGTTTATGACATTGGCGTGGTATGGCCATTTGAAGATGGCGGAATTTTCGTGGTTCAAAGCGTTGCCTATGATAGCAGTGATTGCGCTGTCATGGGGTATTGCGTTCTTTGAATACTGTTTGCAAGTACCTGCTAATCGCATCGGTTTTGAAGGTAATGGAGGACCATTTTCGCTGATGCAACTGAAGATTTTACAAGAGGTGATCACGCTAGTGGTATTTATCCTGTTTTCCGTGATTGCCTTTCAGATGCAGATTAAATGGAATCACATTGTAGCGGGATTATGCCTGATCGCTGCCGTGTATTTTGTATTTGGATTTAAGTGATATGAAAAAAGTATTATTTGTATGTCATGGAAATATCTGCCGTAGCGTGATGGCAGAAATGGTGATGCGCCACATGGTGGCACAACGGGGTCAGGAGAGCGAGTGGGAAATAGACTCATGCGCTACCTCACGCGAAGAAATAGGCAATGATATCTATCCCCCCGCTAAGCGCTGTTTGGCTGCGCATGGGATTCCCTTTACCCGTCATACAGCACGCCAGATCACAAAAGCTGATTATGAGTACTTCGACCTGATTCTATGCATGGAAGAATATAATATTCGTAATATCGCTCGCGTACTAGGTACTGATATATTGGTACAAGATAGGGCATCAAGCAATCCAAAGATTCGACTGTTGCTACCCCATGATGTGGCCGATCCATGGTACACTGGCGATTTTGAAAGTACCTACCAAGACGTGGTGGAAGGGGCGATGAGGCTATTGGGCGATTAGGCAAGTAGATTTGCATATGTCAAAAAAAAGTAGTATCTTTGCGCAATTTTAAGCCAAGTTATTAGAATAAACCTAAAATATATTGAAAGTATGAAAAATGATTTTTTGAAGTTTGCCATTGATAAGGGCATGAACTCGATGCATGTGGAAAATGCGATGAATGCATCGGCAAGTTATATCAGTCCGTCCATCTTGGAGGAACGCCAACTGAATGTGACACAGATGGATGTATTCTCACGCTTGATGATGGACCGCATTATTTTTCTTGGAACAGAAGTGAATGACTATACCGCCAATGTGATTCAAGCACAATTGTTGTATCTAGACTCTGTAGATTCAGAGCGTGATATTAGTATCTACTTAAACACCCCAGGTGGTAGCGTATATGCAGGTCTGGGCATCTATGACACAATGCAGTTTATCGGTTCGCGCGTAGCAACCATCTGTACGGGTATGGCTGCTAGTATGGGTGCCGTACTGCTGGTGGCAGGCGAGAAAGGTATGCGTGCCGCATTGCCCCATAGCCGCGTGATGATTCACCAACCTCTGGGAGGGATTCAAGGTCAAGCATCCGATATTGAGATTACTGCGCGCGAGATACTGAAGTTGAAAGATGAGTTGTATCAGATTATCTCTGATCACTCTGGTCAAACGATGGATAAGATTCGTCAAGATGCAGATCGCGACTATTGGATGACCGCTAACGAGGCATTGGAGTATGGTATGATAGATAAGGTGTATTCGAAGAAGTAGTTTTTTTAGGGACGGCGTTCTGCCTAATGGGTAATGGACGCCCTGAAAGGGGCTATGGGACGCTTCGCTAATGGACGGCGCAAAGCGCCTACGGATTAGAGGCAATAAACACTAAACGTTAAACATTAAACAAAGAAAATGCCAACAAAGAAGACAGAGAAGTGTGCGTTCTGCGGGCGCGAGATGAAGGATTTGTTTCGCGCAGATATTCCAGGCGTGTATATCTGCCACGAGTGTATCGAGGCAGGACATAAGATGATTATGGAGATGCAGGTGCAGAAGGCGCAAAATCCTGAAATAGAGGGACTAGAATTATCGACCCTACCTAAACCTGCAGAGATTAAGGCATTTCTTGACCAATACGTAATTGGTCAGGATGAAGCCAAACGCTACCTTTCCGTGGCGGTGTATAACCACTACAAACGCGTGCTTCAGCCCAAAGATGACAATGGTGTGGAGATAGAAAAAAGCAATATTCTGTTGGTGGGCTCTACGGGTACGGGCAAGACATTGCTTGCTCGCACGATTGCCAAACTGCTGAAAGTGCCATTTGCTATTGTGGATGCAACTGCGTTGACCGAAGCTGGATATGTGGGTGAGGATGTGGAGTCGCTATTGGTTCGCCTGCTGCAGGATGCGGACTATGACTTGCAGAAAGCGCAACGCGGAATCGTGTTTATTGATGAGATAGACAAGATAGCTCGCAAGAGTGAGAACCCAAGTATCACGCGTGATGTGTCGGGCGAAGGTGTGCAACAGGGTTTGCTGAAATTGCTGGAAGGTTCGGTGGTGAATGTACCTCCTCAAGGTGGAAGAAAGCATCCAGAGCAAGAGTTTATCCATGTGGATACACGCAATATATTATTTATCTGCGGTGGTGCGTTTGACGGTATCGAACGCAAGATAGCACAGCGTATGAATACGCAGGTGGTGGGCTTTGACGCTCAAAAGAAGGCACAAAAGATAGACAAAGATAATCTGCTGCAATATGTAGCCCCACAGGACTTGAAGTCATTTGGATTGATTCCTGAGATTATCGGTCGTCTGCCTATCTTGACCTACCTGCGTCCGTTGGACAAAGAGGCACTGCGCAATATCCTCACGGAGCCCAATAATGCCATTGTAAAACAATACAAGAAACTGCTTGAGATGGATGGCTATCAATTGAGTTTCGCGCCAGATATGCTTGATTATGTGGTAGATAAGGCGTTGGAGTATAAGTTGGGAGCACGTGGTTTGCGTGGTTTGATGGAAACGGTGATGATGGATGTGATGTTTGACCTGCCGTCATCGAAAAGCCGAAAGAAGAGTTTTGAGGAAGTCGGAGGCCAAGCGGTCTTAGGAAGACAAGACTTTA
>JAZNKZ010000065.1:0-21567 GCA_045578815.1 Paludibacteraceae bacterium | reverse complement strand
CATAGGTACATTCTCTGTCTCCGCAGATAAGCAAGTGACCTTCTCGAAGGGTAATTTGCAATACACGCAATCTACTAATACATGGTCTTTTGCTGAGCATCAGTGGGATTACATCGGTACGGATAATGTCACAGGTGGTAGTGTATCTTCCGACCCAACTGATGGCGATAGCAAAGAAGGTACTGCCTTGGCAGATAAGGTTGATTTGTTCGGTTGGAGTACAAGTGCTACTAATTTCGGTGTAAGTACATCTGAGGGCTATGATGATTATAGTGGTTCTTTTGTTGATTGGGGAACAAATACGATAGATGATTATATTCCAAATACATGGCGTACATTGACTTATGATGAGTGGTATTATGTGGTATTTGATCGTCTAAATGCAAGTTCTCTTAAGGGTGTCGCTCAGGTCAATGGTGTGAATGGTTTGATTTTGTTGCCTGATAATTGGATATGCCCATCAGGTGTTTCTTTTAAGTCAGGTTTCCATAGTAGTTATGGTGTTGATTATTATGCAGCTTATCAAACCTTTACTGCCGAACAATGGTCAAAACTCGAATCTGCTGGTGCAGTCTTCCTGCCTGCTTCGGGCAGCCGCTACGGCTCCGATGTGGAGTTTGTGCAGGACTTAGGCAACTGTTGGTCTGCCTCAGAGGGCAATAGCGGCAGCGCGCGCTACCTCTACTTCTACTCGGACGAAGCGTACATGAGCACCGGCAATCGCTGCTACGGACACAGTGTCCGTCTCGTTAAGGATCTATAAAATTTTGCCAAACGCTTTTAGCGTTCAGCAAAATTTGATGGCATAATAAGAAGGTTCGTGCCAACTGGTTTGAATCAGTTGTAAAATAGATCACTGTTACTTCTTTAAACAACAATCCGCATAACCGAACGATCAAGTCGGTTATGCGGATTGTTTGCTTATGTTGAATATCTTGAATAAACTATAAATATCAACTGAAAACCAAAAATATTGCCATAAATTTGGAAAATAAAGAAAAAATGATTACCTTTGCAGCAAATTATCGAACAACCGCTTTATGAGTGCAACTGATTACCTAAATAATGCACAAGCTTGGTTAGCTCAGCAATCTCAACGAACTATCGATTACCAATGGGAGATTCAGCACCACAACCAAATGCACAAGACCTACGAAACGTCCTTGTAGGTCTTTCTCGTTTTGATCAACGTTATCCACATATACAAACTTGCCGATAAAAATAAGCGAGGGATGCCCCTCGCTTATTCTATGCTTATAGGTTGCTTATCCTATGCTGATTAGTTATCTGCTTTCTCTGCTGCCAACGCCTTCTCGTAGCAAGCACGGCAGAGTGGTTCATAACTCTCGGTTTCACCAAGCAACACACGCTTGTCGCTGTTGACGGTACGGTGGCTCACATACGCCAAATCACCACAATGCACGCAGATAGCGTGGGTCTTATACACATCGTCTGCGATGGCCATCAACGCTGGCATCGGACCGAAAGGTACGCCCTTGAAGTCCATATCCAAACCCGCACATATCACGCGAATACCGCGGCGAGCTAGTTCGTTGGCCACTTCCACAATACCCATATCAAAGAATTGTGCCTCGTCGATGCCGACTACATCTACGTCGTTTGCCATCAGCAGGATATTCTGGCTGCTATCCACAGGTGTGGACTGGATGGCATTGCGGTCGTGGCTGACTACTTCAGCTTCGCTATAGCGCACGTCAATAGCGGGCTTGAAGATTTCTACTTTCAGTTTGGCAAACTGTGCGCGTTTCATACGACGGATAAGTTCTTCGGTCTTTCCCGAGAACATACTTCCGCAAACTACTTCAATACTTCCTTTGCGGAACTTCGGACCCTTTGTATCTAATTCGTTGAACATATCTTAATTGTAATATTAATATCTCCTGTTCGCCTCGCGGCTCACGAAATCTTATAAATCTTATATTTGCTCGTTGTACTCCGTAATAAATTGCCACCGCTCTTCGTTTTGGGAACATCCAAAACTCATCACTGAATCTTAAATCAAAAGTGCAATCTTTTACCTATAACCTATAGCCGCTTGCGGCGTCCTATAGGCGAAGCCGTCCTATAGCCTCAAAGAGGCGTCCTGCCATCTATGATGGCACGATGTCCTGTACCATCATTTGAATACTCGTATAATGATTGAATGTATTTTCATTTAGTTCATAGCAAATATCCACAGCGTTGCCGTTTTGGATATACTCTGCCATATCGGCACGCCCAAAGGCGATACCCGTAATCGCATTCATGCGATCGGTTACATCCAATCGCAAATGCTCACGCTCTTTGCCTACAGCACGCGTATCGCGGTGGTTAATCAGTCGGCGCGACACGAACAACGGACGTGGATTACCTGGACCAAAGGGCTCTAAATGACGCAACACATTGTAGAACGATTTGGTAATATCGCCTAGTTGCAACTCTGCCTCAATATCCAATGTCGGTTGCAGTTGATTAGGTTGTATATGCGCAGCCACATACGCCTCAAAACGTTCGCGGAACGCAGGCAAATCATCAATATGCATGCTCAGTCCAGCCGCATATTTATGTCCGCCAAAGTTAGTGAGCAAGTCATGGCACGAGTCAATAGCAGCATAGATATCAAACCCACCTACCGAACGCGCCGAGCCCGAAATGATTCCATCTTCGCCTGCCGTCAACACGATAGTCGGACGGTAATACGTCTCCGTCAAACGCGAAGCCACAATACCCACCACACCTTTATGCCAATGGGGTGCATACACTACTGTCGAACGGCGGTTGGCATAGGTAGGATCATCTTGCAACTGCTGCAATGCCTCTTTCGTTGTCTCCGTATCGCAGTCGCGGCGGTCTTCGTTGTGATGATTGACCTCTTCGGCTTGCTCATGAGCAAAATCAGGGTCGTTGGTCAGCAGCAATTCCACGGCAGCGCGACCCGACTTCATACGCCCACACGCATTGATGCGCGGACCAATCTTATATACTAACTCATTGATTGTTATCTTCTTTGCCTCAATACCTGCCACTTGCATGATTGCCGACAAACCTGTGAAAGGTTGGGTGTTGAGTTGCTTGATACCATAGTGCGCCAATATGCGGTTCTCCCCTGTGATAGGCACTATATCCGAAGCAATTGACATTGCGAGTAGCTGTAATAGTGGTACGAGGTTGTCAAATGGCAAGCCGTATTGCTGGGTGTATGCTTGTGCGAGTTTAAAACCGACACCGCACCCCGACAAGTCTTTGTATGGGTACGGACAGTCGCTGCGCTTCATGTTCAGTACTGCCACTGCATCGGGCAACTCATCGCCAGGAGTATGGTGATCGCAGACAATCACGTCAATGCCTTTGCTCTTAGCGTATGCCACTTTCTCCACCGCCTTGATACCGCAGTCTAGCGTGATAATCAATCCGCACCCTTGCTCCGCTGCATAGTCTATTCCCTGCTGCGAAACACCGTAACCCTCTGTATATCTGTCAGGAATGTAGTAATCGATTTCAGCGCCTTTCGCCTCATAGCCTTCTCGCCTTATCGCCTCCAAAAATCGGTACATCAGCGCCACAGCAGTCGTGCCATCCACATCATAATCGCCGTAGATAAGGATCTTCTCGCCTTGGGTGATAGCTTGATGCAGACGCTCTACGGCTTTGTCCATATCCTTCATGAGGAATGGGTCGTGTAGTTTGTCCAAAGCTGGACGCACAAATGCGCGTGCCTCATCAGCAGTCTGTATGCCACGTACTACCAACATACGTGCCGCAGCCGAACTGATATTCAGCTCGCGCTCTAGTTGCTGTTGCGTCTCTTGCTCAACCGCAGTTAAATGCCGTATGTTCCAGTTATAGGTCATTATCCCAAATTCGTGGCAAAGGTACAACAAAAAAAGCAGAAATGCAAATAAAAAAGCAGAAAGTTTTCTTTCTGCTAGTTTTTCAATAGAATTCTTTATTATTACAGAGTAAAATGATCTATATCTTTCCAAAGAGGTAACACCTCGCGGAAGTGGTGGAGCTTATCGATATCAAACTCTGCAATCTTGGTACCTTCTTCGTTATCAGCGAAAGATACAATCGGCTGTAAACGAGTGTCATACGCTACAGAGTGACCATTATAATGTAATCCCATACCATCATCTCCTACGCAGTTGACGGCTGCGATATAGCATTGGTTTTCTGTAGCACGTGCTGTGAGCAGTGCATCCCAATATTGTATGCGTATATCTGGCCAGTTGGCTACCACGAGAATAATGTCATAATCGTGGCCGGTGCGGTTGCGCGCCCAAACAGGGAAACGCAAATCGTAGCAGACGAGTAGGAGAATCTTCACCCCCTTATACTCGAAGATATGGCGCTCATGGGCTGGTTGGAAGAAGAGGTCCTCACCGCCATGGGCATAGAGGTGGCGTTTGTCTTGTATCTGCACCTCGCCATGTGGCACTACCATAAAACCGCGATTTACCAATTTGGCGATAGGCAATGGGCGATTGGCTATAGGCGTTGGTGCACATATAAATGAGCTAACGATGGCAACACCACTCTGATCTGCTACTGCTTGCAGGCGGCGGATGATATCGCCGTCCATGGGTTCTGCCAGTTCGGGGTGATCCGTGCAGAAGCCTGTGGCGAACATTTCAGGCAGTACCGCCACATCGGCTTTGCCAGCCAATGCAGCGATACGCTGTTCTGCAAGACGGAGATTCGTTTCCTTGTCCGCCCATGCAATAGGGTATTGTAGTAATGCAGTTTTCATTATTGTAACTATCTTGTAATCAATTGTTTATATCACTTCGCCTGGGGGGGTAGTGTTTCTGGCGATGAACTCGGTAGGTGTGCATCCTACGATGTTTGTGAAATTTCGCCATGCTGTGGCTCGAGATCTATAGCCAGCATCCCAGAAGAGATCTTGTATGTTAGCATTAGGGTCTTTGCGCAGGCACTCGCAGATATAATCGATGCGACGTCTGTGTACCATATCGAATAGGTTGGCAAATCCCAGTTGTCTAGCAGCGTGTTGGATATACGTACGATTGGTACCTACTAGTTTGACTACTTTGTCTGCTGTTAGTTCTGGATCCTGCCATATCGTTGGATCATTCATTAGTTCGCGCAGGTTATGTGCCACCACATTGACCGTGATCATGGTGTTGTCGAGAACATCTGGCTGTTGGTAATAGGTTCGGACGCTCTCAAGTGGTATGTGCAGACGTTCGTAGTGCTCCGTGTAGATGATGGTGATGGTGAGAAGTAGGTAGAGTAGCTCGTGAATGATATATCCCTCGAATGTTTGTAATCCGCGGCTAAAGATATAGGATGCCCCCATAAGAACGACGTATAGAACTAGCACGTCGATGTATTTTTGTATTCGAGGGTTTTTCCATTTAAACCGCATGACAATCATCATGATTGCATATGGAATATACATGGATATGAATAGGATGCGTGCTAGCACATTGGGCGTGGTGATCTCGGTAGTTAGACGTGAGATACTATATATATTGGTGATTTCTCCGATATAGACATAATACATTACGTATAATGCTAGAACGGCACTAGGTAGGAATAGTATTGCTGCTCGTTTGAAGTTCAACCATCGCGGATTGGTGACTTCTATGATATAGCATTGTAGCAGCATAAAAATATAAAATCCTGGGATGATGATGGTTGGGTGCAATATCTTGTAGTAATCCAACGGCACGGTGTTGTGCGTGATCATTATGATTTCTCCAACCGAGGCTAATGTGCTGATGATAAAGAATGCGAAAATGTAGCGCCATGAGCGGTCTTGTGGCTCATGGTGCTTGATATAGATTAGCACGGCAGCCGTCAATTGGACAAAGACGTGTATGCCGAGAATAATGAGGTTGTATATGGAGTCTATATATGAGAAATGCATGGTGCGGATTAGCGATTAGGTTTGCCAGGTGTCTTAGGCTTGATGTTTCGCTCGACAAATTCGGTAGGTGTGCATCCTACGATATCGCTAAAGTGTCGCCATGCTGTGGTGCGTGATCGGTAGCCAGCATCGTAGAAGAGGTCTTGGATGGATGCGGTAGGGTCGATGCGCAGTTGCTCGCACACATAGTCAATTCGGCGGCGGCGAATCATCTCAGTAAGTCCGGTAAATCCTAATTCTTTAGCTGCCTGTTGTAGGTAAGTGCGATTGGTGCCTGTTAATCGAGCCAGTTTGTCGCCATTGATTTCAGAATCTTTCCATATGTCGGGATCAGCCATGAGTGATTGTAGTCTTTCGGCGGCTTGAGATACGGTGACTTCGGTGGTGTTAGGTATTTGGTTTTCCACATAATATTTTCGTACTTTCTCGAGCGGTATATGTAATCGCTCGTAGTGCTCGACATAGATGAGCATCACTCCCAGCGTGATGAAGATGACTTCGTGTGCCATATATGCGGCGAATAGGTTGAGCCCGCGACTGAGGAAGAAGGTGATGCAAAGGGCTGCGGATATGAGCATTGTGCCACGCATCATGATTCTAGGACATTTGTAGCCTGCATGACCACGCATGCATAGCGACATCAACCAGAATACGTGTATCAGTGGTAGTATGGACAATGCGAGTCGCGCAATAAAATCAATACTATCCCATGCACTATGCATGTCAGATACGGCGTGTATGTGCAGGATATTGCCTCGGAATAGGTCTATGATTACGATGATGAGAGCAATGATACCAGGTAGAAAGATCATAAGGTAGCGCTTGAGATTGAGCCAGTTTGGGCGAAGCAAGTCGAGGTAGTAGATGATTAGGAATGATAGTGTGCACGACCCGGTGAGAATGAGTCGTGGGTCGAATAGGTGATTGTTGTCTAGCGTACGTTGGGTTTTTAGAATGACAAATACCTCGATGAGTGCTGCAAGAGCGGAAATGGCGAAGAAGGTCACGATATACCATTGTGAGCGCTCTTTAGGTGTATGATGCTTGATAAACAGTAGTATGGCTACGGCCAGAGATAGGAACACGTGCGCCCATGAGGTGGCGATGTGCATTATTGATGTTAGGTCGGTTATATTCATTTGTCTGTAATTAAGGGTTGTATAGGATTATTAAGAATTATGTATGGTTGTTTAAGGTTGCAAATCATTGTGCGCGAATTACGTGGCAAAGTTACAAAAAATACTTTGTTTGTACAAAATATTCTTAATAAAAAGTATCTTTTTTGTAATTTTTTGTTCCATTTGCGAAAATGAAACACTATTTTGATGTTATAGAACATGTTTTTATATAATATAAAGTATCTTTGCGCGATATTTTCGGTTTTTTGTAAATGTTCGAATTTTCGTCTACATATAGTGCAAATCCTTCAGCTGCTTTTTCGAGTGGTTCGATGTCGGTATCTAGTGCTTCTTCATCGTTCTCTGCGAGTAGCAGTTTGGGTAGTAGTTTCCGCAGTTCGGTGGGAACTGCAGTTGCACCTATTTCCGTTCGAACATCCGATAAAACCTTGCGCTCTTTCTTCCCTGGAGGTGGGGTAAGAAGTTACACATATTCTAGCTATGGATCATTCATTAGTATCCATAATGAAGTGCAGAGTGGTATGAGTGAACCTGACTCCGATGGGGGTATTACTTCGGTAGGTAAGGTTTATGGAGGAAAGCCCGGGGGAAAACCAACTGATTCGCCTATCGGTCAGAAGGATCCTCTTGTTCCTGTGGGTGATGCCTTGATTCCGATGTTGTTGATGATTGCAGTCTATGCAATTATCCGCATTTTCCATAACCGTAAAAAACTTCAAACCATAAATCAATCTGTAAACAAATAAATCCCTATGAAAAGATTTTTCCAAATAACTCTTATATGCGCGTGCGCGTTAGTTTGTTTCGTTTCAAATGCAGAAGCACAGACAACTCCTCAAGGAACGGAAGTGACGATTAGTTATACCGTTAGTGGAAAAACATACTATTTGGCGGTAACAGGCAGTAACAATAATTATTCTATAACAACCACTACCGAGTATGGCGATAATTGCGTGTGGATTAGAACAAGTACTACTAATACTACTGCGTTTTGGTCTATACAGGCGAAGCAATATCTGACTATAAGTAATACTCCAAGTTTAACTTTGCAAGATGATCGGTGTAATTTTACCTATGGAAATGGTCAGTTGTATTTTTCGAATGGTAAAAATGGACAAAACAGGAGGTATTATTATATCTACTTTACTGGAGGTAATTTTACAGCAAAACAGACAAGTAATAAAAACACTCCTACTGATGGTGTGCAAGTTAAAATAGAAGACGTGCCTGATCCTCATGAATTAACTTTGGTTTCACCCAAGGAAGGAGAGGCTACTATAGATGATTTAGAAACGATTACTATTTCTGCTGACGCTACGATAGGAAATATAAATGAAAATAATATTACCTTGACTAACACTACCTATAATACACAGATTGATATCAATATTGAAAAGAGTAACAATCAACTTGTCATTCGTCCAACATTTGATACTTATCAAGATGGACAATATACGCTCTCTATCACCAAAGGTGCGGTAGTTGGCACGGACGGTGTGGACTTTGATTATTTTGAGAAGTTATGGACGATTTCGCCATATACATTTACATCTGCTACTCCTAACAAAACTCCTATTACCGCATCGGAGTTAAAAGAAATTCAAGTTTCAACGAATGATGAAATCGGTAGTATTGCGGATGAGAGCAAAATTTCTCTCACCAACGCTACTATTGATGATATTAGAGTTGAGAATAACCAACTTGTCATAACGACCAAGGCTCCATATACAGAAGGAACATGCACTCTATCTATCTCAAAAGGTGCGGTAGTCGGCACGGACGGTGTGGACTTTGATTATTTTGAGAAATCATGGACAATCTCTCCATATACATTCACATCCGTTACTCCTAAAACTGGCAATGCAGGTGCTTTCTCCGTAATTACCCTGACTGCGGATGTTGCTATTAAGGAAGTGCCTACCTCTGGCTTCACTCTTGATAACACTAAAACCATTGTCAATGGTTTGACCGTAACACTATCCGATGACAAAAAACAACTCACGATTACTTCCAACACTATTTTGAACGAAGGAACTCATACGCTCTCTATCACCAATGATGCGGTAGTTGCGGAAGATGGAATCGCTTTTGCGGAAGCCACATATACTTGGACAGTAGTGCCCCCTCAGTTTATAGATGTAACTCCTGCTACTGGTACTACTTATGGATTCGACACCATTATGCTTACTGCGAGTGCGGATATCGAGGAAACGCTACGTTTTGGCTACTACTATCCTGACAATAATACAAAAGTCAAATTCACACTAAGCCGCAATGGCTCAGAAGTAGCAAAATCCGATGCATCTTCTGGTGTTGGTATAACAAGAATTGATAATAGAACATTGCAAGTGATTATTCCAGATAACTTGGGCGAAGGCACATATAAACTGACTATTGAATCAGGAGCAATCCAAAGTAGCGATGGTAGAAACTTTGCTGCCGCATCCTACACTTGGACTGTCAATGCCCATCAATTTGGTACGGTACAACCTGCTACACTAGCAGTGGGTGAACGTTTGGAGCAAATCACCATTCCTGCTGCGGATCCTACAGTCGCTATGAGCATCTCTCATGACCCCGACCAGATTGCGGATTGGATCGCGCTAACCAATGCAGGTGGAGCTGTTATCCCTACTACAGCAGCAATTGTTAATAACGAATTAGTCATTACTCCTGTTGCATCTTTGGGTAATGGTTCGTATGAGTTGACAGTCAAGAAAGGTGCTGTGGTCGGACCACATAGTGTGCCTTTTGACGGTATAACCAAAACATGGAACGTTGTCGTTACCGTGTCCGTGACCCACGTCAATGGCTTCTATCCCGCCTTGGGTGAAGGTGGCTACCAAAACGTACACACCGTAGAACGCACAATTTATTACGATGACGATGTGACTACTATTCCTCTTACCCTTGCAGAAACCAATTTCTTCGGATATATGCGTTGGTATGATTACACTACCGACCAAGGCACCAACATTGCTTGGGCAACTAAACCAAGTGGCAGTGGCGGAAACTTTGTAGAAATAGAAGGCACTACCACGCACCTCGGTTGGTTCGGCTGGAATCGATCTAACACAGCAGGTAATCCTGTTGATAACGGAGGAACAGGTGGTGTATTAGCATCAGGTGACGGTAGCAATAACACCCCCATTATCAATATCGCTGGTTGGACAGATAGTCGTACCATCGCCTGCGATGTGAGTGCATATACTAATTATACCATCACACGAGTGTCTAACAATATCGTTGGCGTCACAGAACCAAAACTATCCTACCGCCAACTCTTCCACTTCAAGCCCGCAGCAGAGATGGCGGATAAGTTCGCTGCATTGGAAGATGACGAGTTCCTTGAGGAATACACCTATACGGCACCTACGGGTACAAATGTCTATCTCTCTACCGAATTCCGATACAACGGCAACAATGCAGAAAACTGCTATTTCTATTATACGAATCCAACCAATAAAACAGGATTGACGCGTGTAACATCTGCTAATTGGACTGGTGGCGGTAATACATCAGGTGCTTTTCGAATTGTTAGTTCAGAGCAAGTAACACCTGAGGGTAGCGCTGGAACAGTATATACGCTCACAGCCAATGATGGTAAGGTACGTATTGCAAAATTTACCGTGAAATATGTAGATAAAAACACATATGGTCCTCTGCAAGAAAAAGGAACCAACGGCAGTGCCAAAGCCATTAGATCATACAATGAGATGAATAACCTCTTTGAAGTATTGGAGTATAACAACTTTAGTTTTGGTCAGACACCTAGTAGCAGTACAAAGCAATTTATATCTTCACCATTACCAAAGGACGAAAGTACTTACGGATTCTATTATCCAAGCGATGGCATCATAGAACCAAATAATTACGGACTCCCTTACTATGGTCAATATGCATTGGTTAATATAATTGGAGACACCTATTGGGAAGAAAGCGCCAATCACGTAGATGGTATGACGGATGAAGATCAGGCTGCACAGCAGGGGTATGCCCTTTATGTGGACGGAACCACCGAACCTGGTGTCGTGGCAAGTATCTCAACCAAGGTAACTATTTGCGCAGAACGTACCATGTATTGTTCTGTATGGCTGCGTAATCCACGACCAGATAATCAGTGTGGCTCTAATGTGTATATGCCTATTTTCCGATGCAATGTGCAAGGACGAAATAGGCTCTCCGATGGTACCTATACCCCATGGGAAGATGTGGCGGTCTATTTCGCAGGAGAGATAGAATGTGTCTCGAAGTGGCAACAAGTAAACTTCCCCATTGTTAGTCCAGAAACATATTCCGAATGTCGTGTGCAAATCTACAACTTCGGTACGGATGGCAATGGTAACGACTTCTTGCTTGACGACCTCTGTATCTATGCCGACAAACTGCCAATGTCTTCCTACCAATTGCAAACAGAGATGTGTTGCTCGCCCGATCATGATGGTACTACCTTCACCGCTGCCGTACTCCGCGTGGACTATGGGGCGACTACAATATCAAGTACAGATTACCAATACTACCAAATCTACAACAAAACAACGGGAAAACCATTCGTTCTGACCAGCACTTCCCTCTCGCCATACTACGATGAGCACAAAGATTATCAAGCACAAGGACTGACCAAAGAACAATATGGTTCAATCGAAATCAAGGCAGCCGATTATACCCCGTCCTCAACCGAGATTCGCGATAACCCAAGTGACTTGATTGGTGAATTGCTATCTGCGTACCACGAGGACAACAACTCTCCAAAAACAGCACCACTATGTGGCAAATGTTTTGTAGCAAAGAGACAAGAAGAGATTACCACCGAGAGCCCAGGCCAATACTACATGTACGTCGTTCACATTATTCCAAATATCCGCAGCAACCGTATCGAAGAGAACTACCTGCAAGAACATTGCGAATATACCCTCCGTATGACCAACAATGCAAGTGACTTGAAAGAAGAAACTCTCAGTTGTGCGGTGGAGATTGCGTTGCCATCTACCCAAGAATCACTTTTCCGCCTAATGAGCGACCAAATAGAAACTACCGAATTCCTAACGCAGTCTTCCAACAATTGTCCTAACGAGCAATATACTATTGAGGCATTTATCCGCAAGGACTCTGACCCATACTCCGATGCAGGTAAGGCGGAAGCTACCTACCTTGCTGACTGGATGTATGGTCATGCTTTTGACGATGTCTATCGTATGGATTACCCTCATGCAAATGACACAGAGGAACATGCAGCCAAAGATGAGGCAGATGCTATATTCCAAACCATCTACCACTGCTCACGCGCACAAGTCACCGATGCCTTCCTCGACCTCCGTCGCCCAGATGATAGCAATGCCAACTATACCGCCACAACATTCGCACAGATAGATCCTACAGCGTTTACCGATTACAACACCGAACAAACAAAGGATTACCCCTCTAAATCCAAGCACTACGAGACATTGAAGTACTTGCACAATCAGGGATGGCTGCAACTCGCTACATCTTCCGTCTCTTTCTACCTTGGCTCGCAAGATACAGCTCGCTATTGGGTATTCCCTATTGAGAACTCTGCTATCACCACCGACGGGACGACCCAACTACACGATTGCCCCGAACCAAGATGGGTAGAAATTAATTCGAAACACTCCAACTATTTCATCAACCTCGCACCTGGATTAGATATCCATGATGCCGACAACCTATCTACTGACCCAAGGTATGGCAATATTATCCCGAATGTGCGTGTCCTTGCTCGATTGGTAAACAACACCATTCAAATACCTATTCACCAATCATCCATAGGCGACTACGACGTGCACTTTACAGGTACAGATGCCTATCTGTTCCAAACCAACGATGGCAATATCGCCAACCCAACAGCTGTCAAATACACATGTAGTAAGTCGGGGAATATGATTGTCCTCATACCTGCAACCAGCAACCAAGCCACTCTGGCAATGGGCAAAGAATATACTATGTGTATTCGCATGCGCGACGTGAATGACCAGCACCGCGCTACCAACGACGAATGTGAAGTAGGCAAAGTGTATGTCAAACTACTCATCCTACCCGATATGGTCACATGGACACCTACCACACCAGACAAGAGTTGGCACAACGACGCCAACTGGACGGGCTATGGTACAGGTATGGAGAATTATCACTATGCCCCTATCGCTGGTTCTAATGTGATTATCCCTACTGGCCACTATCCTGAGTTGACCGTCATTGCCAATACCGAGGAAGATCCACACCCTTATCCAATGGATGCGAACTTTGCGCTTGCCCCAACCTGCGGACAGATCTACTTCGAACCAGGAGCTATGATGCTCAATCAGCACCTATTGCAGCACGAAAAAGCATTGGTGGATCTCAAGGTGCGCAATATGTATTGGAATACCGTAGCAGTGCCTATCTCTAGTATTGTGAGTGGTGATATGTATATCCCACATAGCGGAGATGAAAACAATGGTGCACTTGTGGCTGAGTCGGAGCCATTTACCGTAGCTACTTTCCAAGGATCACGCCATCGCAGTTCTGCTTTTCCATTCTGGATGTCTGTATACAACCGAACAGTGGAGCGTATCAACGAAAACCCAGCACAAAATGGAAAACGCATCTCCACCAATACGGCTGCATTTGCTGCTACCAACTCGTTGAGTCACCCATTTGAAGTGGGCAGCGGCTATCAACTGTTGGGATGGGCAGCTAGCAATTTGGATCTGGATTCTTTGATTGTTCGTCTGCCTAAGCCAGATAACGTCTATTCATACTATGATTCGGAGGGCTATTTGGCGGATAATGTGGCCATCAATCGTGGTGATAATCCTAACAAACTAGTCTATTCACCAACTACGCCAGTTGTGTTGAAAAACGAGATCACAAATCAGTATTTCATGTTCGGAAACCCTACTATGGCGATGATTGATATGGCAACATTGATATCCGAACGTATGCAAGGAGCAACATTCTACTATATGGCTGACGATGGTTGGAAAGCCGAGTCGGCAACGACGGCAGAGATTACGGACGGGCGTTATCTTAAACCCATGCGTTCTGTACTTGTAAAGATGCCTAATGCCTCGACGGAATTTTCTCTAAATCTGGACGCTACCTATCTGACCACCCCAGAGAAAATCAAACGTGATGCGGCTGCGGGTCAGGGTCTCGCTCCTCGCCACAAGACGGGTAGTAGCGAACTCCAATTGATGACTATCTATGCCGATTCCTACGGGACAAAGGCGCGTTGTTTGTTGGGCGCAAAGCCTGGAATGAGCGATACCTATACCGTAGGCGAAGATGCCATCTTTATCTCATCTGGCGTAGAGGCGGAGGTGAATAGTGCTACTGCTACCTCGCCAGTCAATATGTACACCATTGCCAAGCAAGTGCCACTGATGGTGGATGTGCGTGAGAATATCGACACGGTGCCTTTGGCATTGCTCATCCAAGATATCTATCGTACGCCAACGATCATCTTCAGCTTTAATCTCACCGACAACTGGGACAAGGAGTGCTACCTCTGGGATAGCAAGACCGATGAGCGTTTCCTCATCGTAGATAGCTTGGTACTCGAACTAGAGATGTCGTTGGACCACGAGACACGCTACTTCATCCTAGGACCAGACGATGCCACCAATGAGGGAGTCTCTACATCTACCGATCAGCCAGTCCTACCACAAGTGGATTCTCCTATCCAACTATGGGCATATTCGGTGCAGTCTGGTCAATTGCAAGTCAACTCCAACGAGATTATCAAGCTTGTCAAGGTGTATGACCTCACTGGCCGATTGGTGGCACAGCAGGCATTGGATCTCTACGGCCACTCCATGACATTGTCAGTACCTACGGGCATGTGCATTGTGGAGGCCACCATGCGTGATAATTCGAAGCATTACACACAAACACTAGTGAGATAGGGCTAGTCGTTATTTCATAGAAAAAACAACAGCAAACTCAAGATGGGTTTGCTGTTGTTTTTAATGTATAAGTTGGTCGATTAACACGGACTATGTGTCTTGCATTCTAGCGAGTGTACAGTTGGAGTAATTGCTAGGTGCAAGAGATCTGAGGCCTTATTTTTTCTTTGCAGGCTCGCCAGCAGGCTTACCAATCGCTTCGCGCATGGTGGTGTCCGCTTGGATGTTTTGCATGCGATAGTAGTCCATGATACCGAGGTTGCCATTGCGGAATGCCTCTGCCATAGCTTGTGGCACAAGTGCCTCTGCCTCAATTACTTTCGCTTTTGCTTCTTGAGCTTTTGCTTTCATCTCTTGCTCAGTAGCAATGGCCATTGCGCGACGCTCTTCAGCCTTGGCTTGCGCGATGTTTTTATCTGCCTCAGCTTGATCCATCTGCAATTGCGCACCGATGTTCTTACCTACATCGATATCGGCAATATCAATACTGAGAATTTCGAATGCAGTACCTGCATCCAAACCTTTGCTGAGTACGAGTTTAGAGATGCTATCTGGATTCTCAAGCACCATCTTGTGGCTGTCAGAAGAACCGATAGAAGAAACGATACCTTCGCCTACACGAGCAAGGATAGTGTCCTCGCCAGCACCGCCGACCAATTGCTTGATATTTGCACGCACGGTCACACGAGCCTTAGCAATCAGCTGAATACCATCCTTTGCCACAGCGGTCACAGGAGGAGTATCAATTACGCGAGGGTTAACCGACATTTGTACTGCCTCAAACACATCGCGACCAGCCAGGTCGATGGCAGTTGCCATTTGGAAGGTCAATGCCATATTCGCTTTGCTTGCGCTCACCAGCGCATGCACCACGCGCTCGATATGTCCACCAGCGAGGAAGTGCGCTTCTAATCCGTCGCGTTTGACATCTGTAAGACCAGCTTTGTGTGCCTCAATCAGACAGTTTACAATACGTGTTGGTGGTACCTTACGGATACGCATCAAGAAGAGTTGAATTAATGATACATGAACACCACTTACTACTGCATTAATCCACAGCATGAAAGGTACGTAGTAGAAGAAAATAATCACGAGGATGGTCAATATCGCCACCAATGCCCATTGTAAAATACCAAATGTTTCCATAATATTCTATCTTTTAAAATTAGTTTTCACTTTTCACTTTTCAGTTCTTCCATATGCTTTCCTGCAGATGGCATATCCACACCACCTTCAATCTTAGTATTAAGTGCCATCTTATCCATGGCCTTGCTCTTGACAAACACCCATACGGCAACGCCGCAGAGCACCACGCATGATGCCAATGTCACATGACCTGCCCATGCCCAGAGAGATGCAAGCTTGACATACGCTATTACCACAGCGCCAACTAGACTGCACAAACCAAACACACCTGCGACACCAAAACCAGGCAGCAGAAACATTTCTGTCAATAATAATCCTACTCCAAAAATTACAAGGATAATTGTTAAAATCAAATATGTCATAGTTCTATTTTTTTTACGGCGACAAAGGTACAAAAAAAAAAGTACATTTGCAAACAAAAAGCAAAAAAAAACAAAAACTTTACTTTATATAAGTAATCAAAAAAAGTCGAAAAATAAATTTGCATCATTCAAAATTTTGTTGTACCTTTGCCGCCGTTTTGCGAAAAAAGAATAAACTACACCTTATATATATGAGCAAAAATTTAATGATTGTAGAGTCTCCACACAAGGGAGAAACTATTGCAAAATATCTAGATAAGAGCTTTCGGGTAATGTCTTCGCAAGGACACATTCGCGACATTGAAGGCATAGGTAAAAATAGCATGGGGATTGATTTCAACAACCATTATGCACCTAACTATGCTATCGAAGAGAATAAAGTTCAATTGGTGCAATCGTTGCGAGATGCAGCTTCTAAGGCAGATATGGTATGGCTCGCATGTGACCCTGATCGCGAAGGAGAAGCCATAGCTTGGCACTTAAAGGAGGTTCTGGGGCTAGACGATCAAAACTCTTGTCGTGTCACTTTTGAGGATTTTACAGAAGATACTGTTTTAGAGTCGATTAAGCAACCAAGGCAGATTGATTACGACTTAGTCAATGCCCAACAAGCGCGACGTGTGATGGATCGTATAGTGGGATTCGAACTATCACCTGTCCTCTGGAAAAAGGTTACCACAGGACTCAGTGCCGGACGCGTACAATCGGTAGTGGTGCGTATGGTGGTGGAGCGCGAACGTGAGATAGAGTCGTTTGTACCTGCGGTCAGTTACCGTCTGACAGCGGAGTTTATAGGTGCCACTGAGAGTGGGAAAGAAGCTAAATTCAAGACTGAACTTAATCATCGTTTTGCTACCAAGCAAGAAGCGGTGGACTTTCTCCACCTATGCAAGGATGCCACTTTTACCCTTACATCTGTGTCACACAAGTTAGGGTATCGATCTCCTGCGCCTCCGTTTACTACTTCTACTCTTCAACAAGAGGCGGTACGTAAGCTACATTTCTCCGTGTCTAAAACTATGCGTTTGGCGCAATCCCTATATGAAGGAGGCCATATTACCTATATGCGTACCGATTCTGTTAGTCTCAGTGCATTAGCAATTAATACCGCCAAGGATGCTATCTTGAAGGAATATGGTGATAAATACCACAAATCACGACAATTTCAAACCAAATCTAAAGGAGCGCAAGAGGCGCACGAGGCAATTCGTCCTTCCTATATGAATAAGGTTGTGGCGGGAGCTAATAACGATGAACGTAAACTCTATGACTTAATCCGCAAACGAGCTATTGCTTCGCAGATGGCTGATGCTCAGACTGATACAACAAGAGTGGAGGTCGCTATGAACAACTCTTCATACATATGGACTGCCACGCACGAAGTGATTACATTTGACGGATTTATGCGCGCATATACGCAATCATCTGATGAGGATTTGACGGCTACTAATGCCTCTTCTACCATTGCGCAACTCAAGGAGAATCTCCAATGTCAGTTGGAGGTCGCTCACGCGCAGGAGTCTTTCACGAAGCCACCGATGAGATATAGCGAGGGATCGCTCATCAAAAAAATGGAAGACGAGGGTATTGGCAGACCTGCTACCTACCAATCTACCATTGATACCATCCAATCGCGCAAATATGTTGAACAACGAAATATTGAGGGAGTAAAGCGAAACTATAATATTCTTACGTTGCAAGGAAATAAAATTTCCGATAAGCAGAAAAACGAAATCGTAGGCGCTGACACAGGCAAACTTCTTCCTACCGACCTCGGACGTATTACCAATGACTTTCTCGTGGAGCAATTCCCTGCAATCTTGAGTTATGATTTTACAGCGCAATCCGAAGAAAGTTTCGATGCTATTGCTGCTGGAGAGGCCGAATGGACACAGACTGTCGATGATTTCTACCAAACTTTTCATCCTCTTATTCAGCAAGTCCCAACTGGCAAAATGGCGGCGCGATTCATTGGTAATCATCCTCAGACGGGCGAACCTATCTTTGCACGTATCACCAAAAACGGACCATGCGTCCAACTTGGAGATAGCGAAGTGGAAAAACCTAAATTTGCATCTATGCAACCTAGTCAAAGTATCTTCAATATCACCATGGACGAGGCACTCGCTTTGTTTGACAATGCTCTTCCTCGCACCCTCGGAGAATGGCTGAATGGCGAGGTGATCATTGGCGAAGGTAAGTACGGACCCTATGTGCGACATAATGGGGCGTTCACTAGTTTGCCTAAGAGTATTAATCCTTACACGATTAAGCTCGATGAAGTAGTGGAATTCCTGCAACAGAAAAAACTGCAAGAGCAACCTATCCATGTTTTCGGAGATGTTCAGGTGCTTAATGGACGATATGGAGCATATATCAAAACTACTCAAGGGAATTATCGTATCCCTAAGTCTATGGATGTTTCGGCAATGACCGAAGATATCTGTAGAAAAATAATTGCAGCCGCACCAAACTCCGAAGGAAAAAAGCGTTTTGCCCGCAAAACATAAAACACTCATCGAAACACAACGACGCAAACGAGAAGTGGCGCAGTTGGTAGCGCACCACGTTCGGGACGTGGGGGTCGCGTGTTCGAATCACGTCTTCTCGACATAAGCGCCTCAAGGGGCGCTTTTTTGCAGAATCAAGGGAATACCTAGATGTGTTTTCTAGGAAAAAGTGTTTTTTTTGTGAAAAAATTTGCAAGTTTATTGATTTTTAAGTAACTTTGCAGCCAATTTGCTAAGATTGATTGAAAAAATACCATTAATACTCACAATTAAATTATTAAGATTATGAAAAAAATCGCACTAATTGTTCTGTCAGCAGCTATCTTGCTCGCAGCACCTTCGTGTAAGAAACAAGACTGTAAAGTAACGCGACACGTGGTTACCGAGGAGTATGTCTACGCTGATCCTTGTGACCAGCCTGTAGTGGCTGAAGAGGCAAATGCACCAGCCGAGGAGGAGGTGAAAATCCCTCGACTAGGTAAATGCCAAGCCAAAGGATTGGTTAAGGATGTCTTAGCACAAGCCAAGGTAATCAATGCTCCCCGTGTTATCCCTGTTGAGGTGGGTTACTACGAGTGCAACGATCTTGAGTACCGAAAATTGCTCTACCGTGCTGAGGTAAACGAGTTGGTGGATGTTGAGTATAGCGAAATCAAGGATACTATTGCTTGCGGACATCCTACCTATTGGGTGAATGTAGCGCTCACTCCTAAGGGTAAGGCTTTGATTGTTGAGGACGACGATCCTACCTTCCCAGAGGATACTATCACCGATTACTCTGTCGTTTCTCCTTCTTCGGGCCAAAACAAATATGGCGAATATACCTTCGATCCTAATGTAGATGCTGATGTGGTTACGCTCATCCAAGATTTCTACAAGGCTTATGCTGATAACAAGAACGTAGCTATCTACAACTATGGTACTAGCGACCTCGTTCTTGCTCAAGAGCGTATCTTGAAGGCTATTGAATTGGGCGTAAGAAAGAATGTTTCTTATCCTTTCGTTTGCAAGGCTACGGATGCTGCTAATATCAATATCACTGCTATCTACAAGTGGACTAGCTACGACGACTTGTATGTTGCTATGATCAATGGAGCGGGCTTCTGCTTTGTTGTCAAGGAAGAGGGCGGCGTGAAGAAGATCGACGATATCGCTTGCCGACTCTATGACAAGGTTAAATCTGTTGGTTGCTATACTATCAATGCTACTGATATGACCGACAACTGCCTTGCCATCTACAACCCTAAAAATACATGGCGTTATTTCGCTCTTAAGATCACCGCTCGCGAGTTGCATGATGCACAAAAGGCTTTGGATGCTATCCCTGCTAACCCTCGCCGCTACGAACCAGTGGCTCCTTCTGTTGCTAATACTCCTGAGACGCCATTGCTCTTCGATCCTTATAATCCTAACTTGATGCCTGGTATCCAATTGGCTGAGCATAACGATCCTCTTCCATATAAGGTAGCGAAGGATAATGAGTATGCTGTCACATTCAACTTGCTTGCTTTCGATAAGAAGTTCGCTAAGATGGGCAAGATTAAGGATGTTAAGTGCGCTACTGTGCCTACCAAGAAGGCGGAGATCACTCTCAAGACGGTTAAGGTTTCTCCTCTGGGACGTATCTGTTACAATGAGAAGGAAGGTGCAAAGGAGACTTTCGTGGCATACTTCCAGTATTTCGACGAGGAGTGGATTTGCGTAGGTGTACACGAGAAACAACATTTCCCTGCTGTTGATTGCTCTGCGGTTAATCCTCGACTGGGCTTTGTTAAGGATGCGGAGGTTACCCCTAATCTTTCTGAGCAATTAGGCGACCAACTCAACTGCTCTTGCCAATAATTCTCCTTTTATATATCTAAAAAAGCACCCTCTCTTGAGGGTGCTTTTTTTATCCCTGTTCTAAAATTCTTCCCTCCTGTGTTGAAGGTCGTGAGCCCGATTGAATGTCCCGAGTGTGCATTCATAGAACAAACTCTATAGGAGAGACTTCACAATATCCTGCATTTAGTTAGTGATTAGTTAGTGACTCCACTAATAATACTATCGGGTACTACTCTCTCGTGCGCGCGCATGTGTGCGCGTACATTAATATATATAGTTAGTATACACAGTTCGTATACAGCATACAAATCGTCTCTTTAGTGCTCATATATGCTCTTTTGCAAACTTGATGTGGCAAAATTTCCAAACAAGAAAAAATATCTGAAAAATATTTGGTCAGTCCAAATAAAAGCAGTACCTTTGCAACCGATTTCGCGCTAAACGCAAGTGAGTGTTGATAAGAGGCGAAAAGTACTGAAAAATGTAATGCTGAAAATCAGCCACTTACAAAGAAAGTGCAAAAAATATTGAAAAAAGTTGCTCAAAAATTTGGTCAGTCCAAATAAAAGCAGTACCTTTGCAGCCGATTTCGCGCTAAACAAAATTGAAGCGCAAAATCATAGTGATCTTTGAGAGATTGAAGCAATAGATGTAGTACAAGAGAGTAGGAAACTACTCGATTGGGAAACTGAAAACGTGTAATACGAAATTTAATATTATACGGTTCCCGTTAATAAAGTACACAATAGATTAGGTTATTCTGAGCTAAAAATTAATTTCTTTTTTACA
>JAZNKZ010000064.1:0-14512 GCA_045578815.1 Paludibacteraceae bacterium | reverse complement strand
AATTAAAGTTTAGTGAACGCTCGCGTTCGGCAATTGATGCGCACAGAACTCGCTTGGCGAGTTGAAAGCGCTCAATGCCTCCGCTCTCCCCACTCGCTCACGAAGCTCGTGGGGCCCCCGATTGATGGCTACTGTTTAGTGGTTAGAGAAACAATGCACAAGCGGGGGCTTGTGCATTGTTGTTATTGTTTATAGTGTGCTGCTTTATTTGACTTTACGCTCATTGAGGGCGCGTTGATATTGGCGAGCAACAGCACTATGTTTGGCATAACTAGATGAGAAAACATGTGTGCCCGAGAAATCTGGATTAGCGCACATATATAGGTAATCTGTTTTAGGCGAATTTAATACAGCGTCAATGACATCTGGACTAGCTAGACGAATAGGCCCTGGAGGCAACCCGAGATTTTTATAGGTGTTGTATGGAGAGTCGATATTGAGGTGGCGTTTTAGTACACGACGCATAGAGAAATCACCTACAGCATAAATGACAGTAGGACACGCTTGTAGGGAAATTCCCCTATTCAAACGGTTGATGTAGATAGAAGCGATAATAGGGTGTTCTTCTTTTCGATTGGTTTCAGAAGCCACAATAGAAGCAATGGTAGCTACTTCAGTTGGTGTCAATCCTAGTTTTTTTGCTTTAGCGAGACGATCCTCATTCCAAAATCGTTGATACTCTTTTTGCATACGTGCAAAGAGTTGATCAGCGGACATTGTCCAATACACTTCGTATGTGTTAGGTATGAAGAGACATACGGCTGTTTCAGGTGTAAGACCGAAATGTGCCAAATACTCTTTGTCGTTAAGTCGTAAGATAACTTCGGCAGAGTCGAGTAGTAGCTTCTTTCCCATATACCCTGCTAGTTGCTCGCGTGTACGAATGGACTGAGTGAAAGATAGTTTGATAGGCGTCTGTTCACCTAGTTGCAAACGACGAATCAACTCACGGTTGCTAATCTCATTGGCGAATCGATAATGACCAGGTTTTGGTTGGGTGTACTTGAGATATTTGCAGTGCAGACACCAAGCTAGTTCTGAAAGCATTTTATAGTCACCTAACATCTCTGACATTAGTGAGTCGGTGCTAGTTTGAGGATAGACATTATAATCGTGTGCCTCGTTGTCAAAACTCTGAAAGTTGCTGACTGTAAAGTGATAATACTGTTTGATGCAAAACCCTGCTGCAGTAATTAGAAGGGCGAGTAAGGTAGATAGAATAATCCAAGATTTTCTTTTCATAATCAAGTTGTTTTTATGTGGTCGGGATTTCTTCGTAATCCCTTAGTCTGCCGACGGCATCCTTGCATCTTTTGGAGGGGGATTCCTACGTAATCCCCAAAGTCTGCCGACGGCATCCTTGCATCTTTTCCCTAAGAAACCGAGCTCAAGCAAGCTTGGACCCGGTTTCTCATGGAAAATCTGCGGAAGGAGGGGGATTCGAACCCCCGGTACAGTTACCCGTACGACAGTTTAGCAAACTGTTGGTTTCAGCCACTCACCCATCCTTCCTCGCGCTTTGCGCGAACATAGACAGCTATTGTCTGAAGACGCTTTCTTTCGAAAAGCGGCTGCAAAGGTACTGCTTTTTTTTGGATTGACCAAATATTTTTGTGAAAAAATGTGTTTTATTCTAGAAAAGTACACAAAAATAGTAAAAAATGAGAAAAAGCCACTAGTTGTGGAATAGTTATGCTAATAATTGATTGATGGCTTGTTGGGCTTGTGTGCCTACAACGACAAGGCGATAGACTAACAATTCGCGGAGTTTGAATGCTAGGTCAAAGGGCTTGGTATGTGCGAAGGATGATAGGCGGAAGAAGCGATATAACTGCTGAATATATCCATTAGTGATGATGGTCTTACCATGCATATCCATGCCCACTTCTCGTAGAGAATCTACGGATAATTGGCTCTTGATAAGGGCTTTGAACGAAGGATACATATGGCATAACGCATACTTGTCGCTATCGCACATAGGCCACATCTGCATGAGAGTGTCTATCTCTTCGCGGTCATCTTCGGGGATGTTGATGATGGCATTGTCAGTCCAGGGTAATAGCCAATTGGCAGCTTGTTCGCGAAAGAAAGGTGTAGAATAGAACTCTTTGAAAATGAGGAAATTTTGGTCAAGTTGCATTTTGGCGATATGTTCCATCTCACTTTGTCGGCTGCGTATTATATCATAGAACTCGTTGGTTTCCCGATTGTTCATGAGTGGTAATAGTTCTTTGGTGAGTTGTGCATTGAACTGCTCCATACGCTTCATTTGTGTGGTGCGTGCAATATTGCTCAAAGCGGTGAATGTGAGTTCGGGTGCATACGTGAGTACTTCTTGTATTTCGCCGAGTAATACTTTGTCGCGGCGAATGGCGGTGTCATGCTGTATCATGATGAGCAACAATCCTACCACTACGCGCTCAAAAGCCTCTGGAGAGATTCCGTCGCAAGAGGTGATTAATAGCATTAGATTATCCTCATTCCAAGGATTTTCAATGAGGTTGATGGTGAGCCCTGCAATAGCCATAAGACCATCGGTGGTGTTAGTTGGGTCTTGGACGTACACACGAAAATCCGCCATATCGTCCTCAGTGAAAATTGTATGGTTACGATAATAATCGAAGATCTCTGTTGAGCTCACTGTTGAATGTTTTAGATTTTTAGAACTCTTCCTTGATGAGATAATTGTTACGCTCGGATGAGTTGCGAATAATGAGTTCACCTAAGAATCCGGCCAAGAACAACATGCAACCCAGTATCATTGTTAGTATACTGAGATGGAAATAAGGGTTATCGCCAACCAGCATTGCATGTTCGCCATGTGCTAGTGCGTATAGTTTCATAGCTCCGACTACGATAATAGCTATAAAGCCAAGTATGAACATTACGCTACCTGCTAAGCCGAAGAAGTGCATTGGTTGTTTCCCGAACTTATTCAAGAACCATAGGGTCATAAGGTCTAGATAACCGTTAACGAAACGATTCAGTCCAAACTTACTAACTCCAAATTCGCGTCTACGGTGTTGTACTACTTTTTCGCCAATCTTGGTGAATCCAGCATTTTTAGCCAAATAAGGGATATAGCGATGCATCTCGGAGAATACTTCGATATTTTTTACAACTTCTTGGCGGTAAGCTTTCAAACCACAGTTCATATCATGTAATTTGATTCCAGTAACCCAACGAGCAGTTGCATTAAACAGTTTGCTGGGGATGTTTTTTGTTAACTTGTTGTCGAAACGTTTTTGCTTCCAACCACTAACGAGATCATATTCATCTTGGGTTATCATCTTGTAGAGTTCTGGAATTTCGTCTGGAGAATCTTGTAAATCAGCATCCATGGTGATTACAACATCACCATTTGCAGCATTGAATCCGCAGTATAACGCAGCGGATTTACCATAGTTTCGGCGGAAATTGATACCTCGTACATGTTCGTTTTTATTGCGTAGTTGTTTAATCGCTTGCCAAGACGAGTCAGTAGAACCATCATTGACGAAAATGATTTCATAACTATACTCATGCTCCTGCATTACACGCACGAGCCAATCGTGAAGCACTGGTAAACTCTCGGCTTCGTTGTACAGAGGTACTATAACAGAAATGTTCATAGTTGATTTTGTGATTAGAAGTTGCTACGCCAATATCCATCGGTACATCTAAAGAACCAAGCATCTCCTGCGATCTTGACCATATCAACATCGCTTTTACATTGGCGTATCGTAGTCATAAGATCTGATGGAATATTGCCCCAATACTTAAAGCCGAGTTCATATACAGCTATAGCAGCATCCTCAGTTATGCAGGCGGTCCACAATTGCCCGTATTTTCCACAACCATCTTCGAGCCATCCTACTAGTTGGTCAGAAGATGCACTGAATCTATTGGTGGTAATTACAATCCAGTCTCCAGAGTCATTGTATGTAACCGTTGATATTTTCTCATTTTCTTGTTGGTAGCGGCTGATTTGTAGTTCCAAATTCTCGTACAAAAGATTAGAGTAAACTTCATTGTTCCCATAGAGAATATACCATCTACCTAATTCAGATAGATGAATGTCATGTATTTCAATGTCCCACTCGCTCAGTTCAAATAGCAAACGAGAAAATTCTACAGGGCAATTGATGGCCTCCCAACAAGATGAACCATAGAGCATAGCGTCACCATTCTTGTTTGTAATAGCTACGCTTTTGCAGTCATGGTGTTTATTCATTTGTTTCTTGAGAAACTTGTGTGAAGCTTGCGCTTGCAAACATAGAACCATTGCTAATGATGCGCAAAGTAGGATAATCTTTTTCATGTCAGTAGTGCAATTACTAGGTTTATAAACATATAATATTCAGTTGAGCAGGCAAAGGTACAACATTTTTTTGAAATGTGCAAGAAAAATGTTTTTTTTTGACAAAGAGTATTGTTTTTTTGATATTCATCATTTAAAGCTTCTCAAAATACTCTACAAAAGCAAACTTTTTTTAATTTTACTTGCATATATACTTTTTTTTTACTAACTTTGCGCAAAAATTTGATAAGTCTGTTTTACATTCGTGCTTTTGTATGCGTAAGAATCAAGAAGATTTTGGCAAACTTTGGGAACTGAATCCCGTTTGGAATTATCTTACTCCAGATGAGAAAGAATTTATTGATAGACACACATCTGTCAAATATTTTCGAAAAAATGAAACTATCTACAGTGAAGGCGATTTGACCGAGCATGTCGTTATGGTGTTGCGTGGTACTGTGCGCCTATCTAAAGAGGGGGTTGGACAGCGTTTGCAAATTATTCGCCTCCTCAAACCATATGACACTTTTAGCTATCGTAGTGCTATGGCTGGAGATTGTCATTCTACATCCGCTACTGCGCTTGAACCTGCGGTGTTGTATTATGTAGACCGTGATGCGTTTTTGGAAGTGATTCAGCGGAATATCAAGTTTTGCTATGCAGTGTTGGTTGCTATGTCCAAAGATCTTGGAATATCTGAGACACAGACGGTAAACCTTACACAAAAGCATATTCGTGGCCGCCTAGCGGAGACTTTGATAACTCTGAAAAAGACATACGGATTGGATGGTGACGGAGCTACGATTGCGATGTATATGGCACGAGAAGATCTAGCCAATATGTCAAATATGACGACATCTAATGCTATTCGTACTCTATCTCAATTTGCATCGGAAGGGCTCATAAGTTTAGATGGGCGCAAAATCAAAATATTGGATGAGAAGGAGTTGACTCGAATAAGTCGCTTAGGATGATTTTATCTTTATTATTTTTTATACAATCTATATCTGCATCTTTGTTGGGTGGCGGTGTGATGCCCGATGGCAAGGTAGATAAGGTTGTGAATGATGGTGTTGCTAATCATGCGTGGCACGCGCCTGTCTACGGTACAGAGGTAAATCTCTCTCTTGCCCTAGAATGGCGGGCTTTGCAGCAGTGGAATAATGCGCATATAGGAGTGGCTCTAGGATATTGGAATATGGGGCATGAGAAATTAGGACATGCTATTACACCTTATATATATATGGATATACCTTTGGTGCGTTTGTCTCATTTTGAGTTGGGATTGCGACCTGGTGTAGGTGCGGCTTTCATGACAAAAACATATCGAAATACTGTACCAGAAGGGCATATGTTTGTGGATGTAACTGATGCAAATGAATGTATTGGCAGTGTGACCAATCTTTATTTCCCTGAAGTATTGTATATGTCGTTCCCCATTGCGAATGGATGGGGCGTCTCGCTAGCTGGCGGATGGTATCATATCAGTAATGGTAGCACACGTCAACCCAATTCGGGTTACAATATCTTTGCTGGTGAGTTGGCAGTGAGATATGATTTTACGAATGGTAATAATACGGATACATCTGCGTCAATATCCAAAAAACTTTTACACGAAGCAGATAATGCTAATAAGAAATGGTCCATTGTGCTTGCAACTACGGTAGGAGGAAGGCAGGTTTATTATCGTGACCAACAAACCTTTGCGGTCGCTTCAATGCATCTGGCAGCATACTGGCATGCGTGTCCTATCTTTCGTTTGGGAGGGGGGGTAGATGTTTTCTACGATGGTGCGTATGTCCAACGTAATACCTATTTTAAGAAAACTAATCTTGTGGCTGCGAAGTCAGGCGATTGTTGGCGTGTAGGCGTCAGTGTACAACCTGAATTCGTTGTTGGAAACTTTACTGCGGGGCTGCATGTGGGGGCTTATCTCGTTGATCCAATAAAAGAACTAGAGCCATATAATCAAGCTGTGGAATCGCCTTCGGGACGTATTGAAAAACCAGTTTTCTATGCCTATGATTTGCTCAAAGCGGGCAGTGCAGGCTATCTAGATGGCTGGCTATATACATCAGTGGTGCTCCGTTATCATCTTCCTTGGAATGTTTTTGTACAGGCTATGATGAAGAGTCATCTTACAAAGGTGGAATTTGTGTCTTTAGGGGTGGGATTTTATTACTAGTATAATCGTTTTGTACGATATCGTTGAGTAGGAATAGATGAATTTATGCAAAAAAAAACGACAATATTTGCATATCTGCAAAAAAAGTTGTACCTTTGCGCGATTATTGTGAAAATAGCAGAATAATAAAACTAAAATAACATGACAAAGAAAAAACAATCTGTAGAGGATAAAAGCCTTGAAAATGTACAGGAGGCCCTCAACACCACAAGTTCGTGGATCGAAAAGAATCAAAACAAGTTGACATGGGCAGTAACTATCATCGTAGCCCTAGTAGTAGGTGTATTGGCACTGAATAATTATGTAATTAAGCCAAAAGCAGCGGAGGCAAGTGATGAAAATGCAAAAGCTGTTGAGTATTTCATGGTAGGCGATTGGAGTAAGGCGCTGAATGGAGATAGTCTGTGTCTTGGTTTTCAAGCTATCGCTGATGAGTACAAGTATGTGAAACCTGGTAAATTGGCTGCTGCGTATGCAGGTGTTTGCTATTATAAATTAGGCCAATTCGAGGAGGCTGCCGAATACTTGAACAAGTTCTCTGCAAATGATTTGATGGTAGAGCCTTTGACTTTGCAGCTCATAGGTGATGCATATGTACAATTGGAGAACTATAAGCAAGCAGTCGAAGCATTCGAGTCTGCGGCTAAGTCAGGCAATGAATATGTTGCACCAATGAGTTTGAAGAAGGCAGGTTTGGTGTATTTGGAGTTGGGTGACAAAGCTGCAGCAAAGAAGGCTTTTGAAACTATTAAAGATAAATATGCAACTTCTCTCGAGGCTCAAGATATCGAGAAATATATTGCTATTGCGGAATAATTTTGCTTTGTACAAGTAGGAACATTGTACATTGTCAATTTGTAAATATATTTATGACAACAGATTTGTCGCTATATGATGCGAATGAATTGCCTAGCGCTGACGTGCTTAAACGTCAGCGCTATGCTATTGTAGTAGCGGATTGGAATAGTGAAATTACACATACCCTTGCTCAAGGAGCCATTGATACACTCATCAAACATGGTGTTCGAGAGGAAAATGTTGATGTAATGCATGTGCCTGGTACGGTAGAACTAACCTATGGTGCTGCGCAATATGTATCAGGTCGTAAGACAATTGGCACTTTTGGTCAGGCAGATGCGGTGATTGTGATAGGCTGTGTTATCAAAGGTGACACGCCACATTTCGATTATGTTTGCCAATCTGTGACTCAAGGCGTAACACTACTCAACGCCAATATTGCTATGCCAGGAAGTGGACTCAACAAGGCGATACCTGTTATCTTTTCTGTATTGACGACACTTGACAAGCAACAGGCTCTTGACCGTTCAGGCGGACGCTTAGGCAACAAAGGGGTAGAAGGCGCTGTAACTGCCATAAAAATGGCTAATTTGTAGTTTAGAGAACGCCGCTTTGCGGATATAGTTTTTAGAGAAATATGCGCGTATATAAGTTTGGTGGTGCTTCGGTGAAAGACGCCAATGGTGTTCGGAACTTACGGAAGATTGTCACTCAAGAAAGTGATGACCTGATGGTGGTTGTTTCAGCGATGGGAAAGACCACCAATGCTTTGGAACGAGTGGTGGCTGCTTTGGCGAAGGATGACGAGCAAACGGCAGAAATAGAGTGGCTCAACGTACTAGATCAGCATGTTTATACTATGCAAGACCTTGGACTACAATCAAATGTGGATGTACGTTTGCCCATAATGCCGGAATATAATAAGGACTGGTCATATGACCAAAACTACGACCAGATTGTCAGTCTTGGTGAAATCATGTCCACGCAGATTGTGGCGGTCTTCTTACTCAAAAACGGTATCCCTACCGAATGGTGGAATATGCCTAAACTTCTCCGTACCGATGCTACCTATCGCGAAGCACAAGTCGACTTGGATACTTCTGTTGATGCGATACGAGTAGGGTGGAATAGAGCACAAAGACCACATGTCGTGGTTACTCAAGGTTTTATTGGTGGTACTGCCGATGGCATGCGCACCACACTCGGACGCGAAGGATCAGACTATACCGCTGCACTTATGGCGAATTTCTTGGACGCTGAATCGCTGACGATATGGAAGGATGTACCAGGTATCTTGAATGCTGACCCACGATTGGTGGCTAATACCATCAAAATTGACCGACTGACTTACCATGACGCAGTCGAACTTGCATATAGCGGTGCACAGGTAATTCATCCCAAGACGATTCGCCCGCTAGAGAATAAGAAGATCCCTCTATATGTCAAACCATTTGGTCAGCCGACAGCTACGGGATCGGTAATCACGGAACATGCTGAGCCAATCAATGTGCCAGTCTACATATGGCGAATGGATCAACTACTGATTACATTGCGCGCAAAGGATTTTGCTTTCGTTTTAGAAGAAAGTTTGAGCCATATATTTCAGATTATTCACGATAACCGTTTGCGCGTCTCGCTCATACAATCCAGTGCTGTTACAATCTCCGTCTGTGTAGATAACACGCGCTTTGTCGCGCAAGCAATCAAACAGTTGCAAGATGTATATCGTGTAACCTGGAACGATCATCTCAGTCTTCTGACTATCCGTGGTGCAACGCCCGAGATAATCCAACGCGAACAATATGGTCGGGATATATTATTGAGTCAACTGACTCGCAGAACTGCTAAATTGGTAATAAAAGATTAAGAATATGAGTAATACGATTAGGCAATACTTCTCCTTGAATTATTGGAAGGAGTTGTTAATAGATTTCTGGCACGCTTTAGGTACTAAGAAGTTTTGGAAGGAGTTTCTGGTTATGAATATTGGTATCATGATTGGTGCCGCTGCGGTGTATTATTTCTTGATGCCTAGTAACTTGATTATTGGTACCATATCAGGTCTTAGTATTGTAATTAATACACTTATAGGTGGTAATGCCGATACCTTCTCATATCTAGTTATGGGTATCAATGCCGTTCTTTTGATTATGGCTTTCTTGTTAATTGGCAACGAGTTTGGAGCAAAAACCGTCTATACTGCCATGATTCTTGGCCCGCTCACGCAACTTTGGGATAGAATTTATCCTTATACCAATTTTACGCACCGCGTGATTGAGAATCACGACGTCTTGACTCAATTGCAAGCAGGGCAATCGGTAATAGATGCGAATGGTAATCCTTATCTATTAAGCCGTGCAGGCGAAGTGCTAGAGCAGGTCAAGGAATCTGTTATGTCGGCTGGTTTGGGCATGGGGGATGTATGGTTCGACCTCATTTGCTTCGTGTTGCTCCTTTCTATCAGCCAAACTCTTGAGTTCCGCGTGAATGCTTCTACTGGTGGATTGGATATCCTTGCTAAAATTATCAATAAGTTCCTCCATTTTGATATCGGCATGTCGGTATCTATTGGTGGTGCCCTAATCTGCTGTACTGCATTCCTAATCAACGATTTTCGTATGGTGGTTATCGGTTTGATAGGCACATGGATTAATGGTGTGGTAATCAATTATTTCACAGCATCTATGGATCGCCGTAAACGCGTATGTATCATCACACGCGAGCATGAGAAAGTACGTCAATATATTGTACACGAGCAGTTGCGTGGCTGCTCACTTTATCGCGTAGAGGGTGGATATAGCGGCGAGGAATACATCGAGATTCAAGCACTATTGACGCAAGAAGAGTTTGCTAATGTACTAGCATTCATGCGCGAGAACAACATCCAAGCCTTCACTACTGCTGGCAACTGCTCAGAAGTGTATGGTTTGTGGTTCAAGCACCGCAAACGCAATGGCAAATTAGAAATAGAAAAAGATTAATCATAACTTAACTAACTATATACAATGAAACCAACATTATTTATTCTCGCGGCTGGTATGGGTAGCCGCTACGGAGGACTCAAACAATTGGATGGTCTAGGTCCTAATGGTGAAACAATCATGGATTATAGCGTGTTTGATGCTATGCGAGCTGGCTTTGGCAAAGTTGTGTTCGTTATCCGCAAGGATTTCGAAGAGGACTTCCGGCGTGTGGTACTCAGCAAGTATGCTGACTATGTGCCATGTGAGGTGTGCTTCCAAGGTATCGATTGCTTGCCAGAGGGCTTTACTCGTAACCCTGAGCGTACCAAACCATGGGGTACTAACCACGCTGTGTTGATGGCAAAAGACCTTATTCACGAGCCATTTATGGTTATCAATGCCGATGACTTCTATGGTAAAGAGTCATTCGAGGTAATGGCTAAGTTCTTATTAAGCGTCAATGGCGAGCAAGGCAAATATTGCATGGCGGGCTATCGCGTAGGTAACACTCTCAGCGAGCATGGTACAGTTAGTCGTGGCGTATGTGCTACTGATAAAATGGGCTTCTTGACCGACGTAGTAGAGCGTACTGCAATCGAGTCTAAAGATGGTCATATCGTGTTCCCAGATGAGAATGGCCACGAAGTAGAGATTCCATTCGATACTCCTGTAAGTATGAATATGTGGGGCTTTACTCCTGAGTATTTCGAATATACAGAAGAGGCTTTCAAGGAGTTCTTGAAGGTTAGCGGTCAAGAACTCAAAACAGAGTTCTATATCCCTACTCTGGTGAATGACCTCATTAAAGCAGGTAAAGCTACTTGCCAAGTGCTGGATACTCCTGCAAAGTGGTTTGGCGTAACCTATGCCGATGACCGCCAAATGGTAGTAGATAAAATCCAAGCATTGGTAGAGGCAGGTGTATATCCCAACAAACTCTTCTAAAAAATATTAACAGTTAATTGTCAACTGTTCTATGGCTCGTATTCTCGTTACTGGTGGCACTGGCTATATTGGCTCGCACACAACTGTTGAGTTGATGCAACAAGGCTATGATGTTGTTATCATTGACAACCTTAGCAATTCTACTTCAGATGTTCTTGATGGTATTGAAGCCATCGTGGGTACTCGCCCCGCATTCGAACAAGTTGATTGTAATGACGCACAAGCAGTAGCAGATGTCTTTACCAAATATACTGACATACAAGGTGTGATTCATTTTGCAGCTAGCAAAGCTGTAGGCGAATCAGTGGAACAACCATTGATGTACTACCGCAACAACCTCATGTCGCTTGTCACATTGCTTGAGCAGATGAAGGCGCACAATGTACACAATATTGTTTTCTCTAGTTCTTGCACCGTGTATGGGCAACCTGCTGAGGAGCACTTACCTGTAGATGAAACGGCTCCTATCCAAGTAGCCCTATCTCCTTATGGTAATACTAAGCAAATCAATGAGGAGATTATTCGCGATGAAGCACATGCGAATACGCAGTTGCACGCTACAATCTTACGCTATTTCAATCCTATTGGTGCACACCCATCTGCCAGGATTGGTGAACTGCCTAATGGCGTGCCACAAAACCTACTGCCTTTTGTCACTCAAACGGCTATAGGTTTGCGTAAGGAACTCAAGGTATTTGGTGATGATTACAATACACCTGATGGCTCTTGCATCCGCGATTATATCTATGTGGTTGATCTCGCAAAAGCGCATGTGAAAGCAGTAGAGAGAATGCTATCTAATCAAGCTGAGGAGCAAGTAGAGGTGTTTAACCTCGGCACAGGTAAAGGTCTGAGCGTATTGGAGATTTTGAATACTTTTATGCAAGTGACAGGCGTGAATGTTCCTTACCAAATAGTAGGTCGCCGCGAAGGCGATATCGAACAGGTGTGGGCTAAACCAGATAAAGCCAATAATGTCTTGGGTTGGAAAGCAGATACGCCTATTGAGGATGTACTGCTTAGTGCATGGAAATGGGAACAGAGAATTCGCAAATAATAAAAACGCTCCTCAACGGGAGCGTTTTTTATTATATCCTAGCCTCTAACCTGTCGCCTTTAACCTATAACCTATAGGCGTATGCGCCGTCCTATAGCTCGCATCGCGAGCGTCCTATAGCCTAATTCAAATCATAGCCATAATGGCGTAGGCGTGTCTGCGAACTGCGCCAGTCTTTGTCCACCTTGACAAAGAGTTGCAGGAATACGGGTTTGCCGAAGAAGGCCTCTATCTCGCGGCGAGCTTGTATGCCTACACGTTTCAATGCTTTGCCGCCTTTGCCGATGATAATACCTTTTTGGCTGTCGCGCTCCACATAAATCACTGCACCGATGCGAATCATGCCCTCTGGGTGTTGCTCATCGGGTTCCTCGTCCAAAAACGACTCCACCTCCACCTCTACGCTATAGGGAATCTCCTTGTCGTAGTTGAGCAGAATCTTCTCACGAATCATCTCATCCACAAAGAAGCGTGATGACTTGTCGGTCAATTGGTCTTTGGGGAAGAATGGCGGACATTCAGGCAACGCCTCACGGATAGCGGCAAAGAGTTGGTCGGTACCAAACTTCTGCTGTGCGGAGATAGGGAATACCGTTGCCTCAGGCAATACGCGATGCCAGTACTCCACCAGTTGATCCAGTGTCTCTTGCGTAGTAAGGTCTATCTTGTTGATAATCAAGAATACTTTTGCCTTAATGCGCTTCACTTTGTCTAGGAAGTCGGCATTCTTGTCGGGGTTATCTTGCACATCCGTCACATAGAGCAGTACATCTGCATCCACCAATGCTGAGCGTGAAAACTCCAGCATCTGCTCTTGCAGTTTGTAGTTGGGTTGCAGTACGCCTGGTGTATCGCTATATACCATTTGGAAGTCATCGCCATTGACGATACCCATGATACGGTGGCGAGTGGTTTGCGCCTTCGATGTAATAATCGAAAGGCGCTCACCCACCAATACGTTCATCAATGTGGATTTGCCCACATTGGGATTTCCTACTATATTTACAAAACCTGATTTATGCATATTAGAAGTCCAAATCCAGTGGAGCAAAGAGGCGGGCTTTGGATACCTTCACAATCTTGCCATACTTGGCTTGCAATGCTTTTTGGTCGATGAGTTTAGGGTCGCCCATCACGATGATAGATACGGGTTGTCCCTTGATGTTCTCCTCGTAGAATTGCATGATTTGCTCGAAGGTGAGGTTGTTGATGGCCTCTTGGTTGTACTTAGCAGGGTCAATCTCATAACCCATCTCACGCCATGAATCATATACCTCTGTTTTCGCACGGAACGATGGTTTAGCTGTCTGTGCGTTTTGGCGCAAAGCGGCTTTCACACTCTCGATACGCTCAGGATATTGTGGCATAGAATCCAGCAATGACATAAATACATTGATAGCATCTACTGCCTTGTCGGATTGTGTACCGATATAGCCCATGAAGTACGACTCTTTGCCTGGCAATGGTCCACGCACGGCATTACCTGCTGCGGTGTATGCCATGGAGCGTTTCTCGCGAATCTCATCCAGCACAATACCCGTGAAGCCACCAGAGAAGTATTGGTTGAATGCTTGGAAAAGAACGGATTGCTCTTTGTCGTATGGCTTACCGTTGAAGTAGAAGTAGATGGTGGATTGTTGTACGTTAGAGTTAGCCAAGAAATATACTTGAGTCTTGTCGTAAGTCTTCTTTTGGCGAATCTCTGGTGAAGTAGATGGTTGTACGCCCTCTTGCAATGGAAGGTTCTTGGTCAAGATATCCTTCACTTCCTCTACTGGTTTTTGTCCGCAATAGTGGATATCCAGCGCATATTTGATAGCATCAAGGAACTCTACCTTCAGCTTCAACTCATCCATGTAATATACATCCATGAATGGTACTACATCAATATATTCTGATTCTTTATCGAATAATATATACTCGCGCAATGCATCAGCTTGCACACCATCCATTTTCGAAATCATGAAACGGCTGGAGAGCTCACTACCTTTTACTGCGTCAAATTGCTTTTTGTCGAACTTAGGCATCAACATCTGGCGTTGTACCAATTGGCAAATCTCCGCCAAGTGCTCTTCCTCGCCAATGATAGATACATAGAAGTAGCTATCGTTCACGCCGTATGCGCAACGACCACCCAACTCAGAGAGTTGGCGACGGAAGTCTTGTGGCTCAATGTTTGGCATGATACCACCACGGTTCATGAGCGAAGTCACATACTCCAGCATAGGTTTCTTAGCCGTACCGATACCGAAGATGAGGTCAAGAGAGAAGATATTGTTCTTTGG
>JAZNKZ010000063.1:0-24510 GCA_045578815.1 Paludibacteraceae bacterium | reverse complement strand
TGTTTTTTGTCAGATAGTATAGATGATGTTTTATTAAATAGTAATATCTTCAAATTAGGTAACAGATCTAAACTATAATCTTTTAATAAAAAATGTGTTGCCACAAAAAACAACTTAGAAAGTGTATCCATCTTATAAAACTTTGGATAGTCCCCTATATGTGATTTGTACAATAGAGTTAATAAATCTTCCCCTTGAACATCATTATTATATACTATACCATCCACCGCATAAGACGTTTCATTAATATGCACTGCATGAAGTGTTTTTAATGCGACATCTTCTGCAATGGGAGTTCCATGATTATTTTTCGTATATAACAAAGCGCCATTACATCCACCAAATCCAGAAATTATTTTTAAAAAGGTTTTAGCTTGAGGGCAATTTATTTTTTGATTGCTGATGTTAATTTGTCCACTGACCCCTATCTCCTCAAATCCTTTACTTGGAAGAATCCAACCATCGTCAAGTGCTGCCATTGTTATAATAGACTCTAAGATCCCAGCCGCTCCCAATGTATGTCCATAGTAACCTTTAAGAGCTAAGATCGGGATATTAGAAAGTCCTGCATTCTGAATAGCTAAAGATTCCATTTGATCATTAAACATAGTGGCTGTTCCATGTACACTTATACAGGACAATTCTTCTATTTTTATGTCTTCTAGCACTAGTTTAATAGCCTGTAACACACCCTTCCCATCACTAGCTGGAGCAGAGATATGATAAGCGTCATTAGTCTGATAGGCCTTATATAACTTCCAGGAATTTGTATTACCAGAAGGCTTGCGGCTAAAGATAATTGTAGCTGCTGCTTCACCTAAATTCAGTCCTAATCTTTCTATGTCAAAAGGCTTACATTCATATGGTGACAGTGCTTTGAAAGATAAGAAACCTGCTACGGTAAATTTTGTAACACAATCGGCACCGCAAACTATAGCATTGTCATATATATTACCCTCTAGTAGCCGTTTTGCTAATAATTGTGCAGATGCACCGCTGATACATGCATTACAGACAACAATGGGTTTAGTCTGAATACCTAAGTATTTTGCTATTTTTACGGCTGATTCTCCAGGAGCAGTATATGTTCCTTCGCTTTTAGAATCTAGTTCAGAAACATTTGCTTTCGTTGTACTGAGAATAAAAACAGTTTTGTTCGATTTTGGGTCTATACAGGTATGTTGAAGGGCTTCTTGGACTGACTTTATAACTATCGATTCGAACTTAGTAAAACTAGGAACCATCAAATTAGCCAAATCAGCATTTGACAAAATGGATGCTGTTATGGGTTCTGGAATACCATCGTAATCTCGATAGCACTTCAATGCAGTTTTACCAGCTTTTACAGCTTGATAATTCTGCAATGTTGTTGTTCCGAGAGGAGAAATAATATTTGTGGAACTAATTTCAATCATTCTAATCCCATTGCTTGTTTCCATCGAGTGTAAAACTCGGGGCTATACCATAAAAGCTTATAATCACGATCCATAAAAACTTGCACACTAGTCGCTTTCAGACAAGTAATGTTGTTTTCGGGGTCATATATCTCATAATCAAAAATTATCTTCGCTGATTCTGTTGGACGATATGTAATTTTTATTATGGGTTTCATACCGTATCGAATAGGGTTTTTATAACTTAGTTTCACATCAACTACAGGAACAAAAATATTTTCTGTAATATATTTGCAATATGACAAGCCATACTTATTACCAAAAGCTTCACGTGCATCTTCTAAATAGAGCATATACGAACCATGCCAAGCTACACCCATCATATCCACCTCACTAAAGCGAACATCAAATTGTTTTTCTACTGATAATTTAATTTCACCGTTCATACTATTCTATATTTCGTACTGATAATTTAATTTCAGCTGTAGCAATGATTTGTCCAGCACATTTAACCGTGGCTTGTGCCAGCGTCATTCCAAAAACTTCTTCTAAAATATCAACAGTTGTTTCGATCGTAGAGCCAACAGGAGCAAGTGAATTTATAACATAGTTGCGTATCGCACCTATAAAACCTATCTGTACATCTTTATGAAGAATATATTTATTATAAAATCCTATTCTGGATGCACAGGTTTGGGCAATATTTTCCATCATGCCAGGTGCTGAAAAATAGCCATTATCTACAAAGATATTATCCTCCTTAATAAGAGTTTCTGTAGTAGACGTATTCAGCTCAAAATGAGTCATACATCCTACCATTACAAATGGCTCTTGTTGAGGAAGGACTTCATGGATATCAATCGCGCGCAAAAAGTTCTCTGTTATTTCAAGCATACAATTTAGTTCCAAAAATCATAGAAATTATACCATTGCGTAGGATATTGCTTAATACAAGTCTCTAATTCTTTTACATACAAACTAGATAATTGCATAATCTGTTCCTTACGACGTAATGTTTTATCATATTCTAGTGGTCTGACAAAGATTCGATATCTTTGCCATCCATCTTTCATTACATTAACTGCTAATACATCAAGACCTCTCATGGTAGCAACACTAAATGGTCCTTGTGGGAATTTTGCTATACCACCCAAAAATTCACATTCTATATATTTGGTGTTGCCCATAAAACGATCTGTTGGAAAACTTACTATATTTCCTTCATAAAGAGCATGGTCAATCTCAAATAGATGTTCCATATTTTCCTTCAGGGCAATCATCTTTATGTTTGTTTTATCAAACATATTGGTGCGATTCTTCATCACAAATTCCTTCTCATGCTCAAAAACTACTGCATTAATTGTTTTGTTTTCTGACACCAGGGAATAGCCAGCTATTTCATAATTGCCGATATGCGAACTCATGTGAATAAAACCTTCTGGTTTAGAGGCCAATTTCTGGAAATATTCAATTCCGTCAATTGTAATCTTAAATTTCTTACCAGCATACATTGCAAATTTATCAATTACAACTTCGGCAAATTTGCAATGGTTAACGTACATTTTCCATGCAGATTTGAATATGCCATAATGAAGACGTTCACGAAAAAAACTATATGATGTCCTTCTACTATCATTCAGGATGATACAAATAGGGACTACAAAAACGTACGCAATGACGTATAAAAATCTAGCATCAATAAAACAGAGGCAGCGAACAAGCTTATCATGCATATCGCCGCTTCCATAAGTAGTTCCTGCCCACTGTTTTTCTGCCATGATTAGTTAACTTTGGTTTCAATATAGTCGCAGAACTTGCTATAGGTATCCACACCTTCCATTTCTTCGGGCTTAATTTTAAACCCAAAATTCTTCTCCACAATTACTACGATGTCAACAAAATCAAGACTATCAATACCGAGATCCTCTTTCAGTTTTGCATCTGGTGAAATTTTTGCTTCATCAATTTCTAGATCTTCGATTAGAAAGTTTCTTACTTTCTCTTCAATTTCAATACGATTCATAATTACTAATTTTTTAATTTATTTTATTTCATTTATTTACACTTTCCCTTTTCTGCTCCCCTATTCAAAGGGGAGCTGTCGCACAGCGAATGAGGGGTTCACCTTACACCTTCCTAATTACAAGTGCGCTGTTAGTACCACCAAATCCAAATGAATTGCTTAAAACAGTATTAACTTCCGTATCAATAACTTTAGTAGCAAGATTCAGATTCTTTGCAAATTCGTCAGGCGTATCTAAGTTGGCATTTGCTGCCACAAAGTTGTTTTGCATCATAATAAGCGAATAGATTAATTCACTTGTTCCAGCCATCCAGCATTCGTGACCTGTCAATCCTTTTGTACTGCTCACCAGAGCATGCTCTCCTCTGAATAAATTATCAATAGCAATCGCTTCATATTTGTCACCAAGAGGAGTGCTTGTTGCATGGGCATTAATATAATCAATATCAGACACCGACATTTGAGCATCTTCTAATGCACGTTGCATTGCTCGCATGCATCCTTCATCACTAGGCTGACTAATTGCAGCAGTTCCATTTGAAGAAAATCCATATCCTACAATTTCTGCGATAATATTAGCTCCACGAGCAATAGCATGTTCGTAATCTTCTACCACAAGAGCAGCACCGCCACCACTTGGCACTAGGCCATCGCGTTTACTATCAAATGGGCGACTCGCTTTTGTTGGGTCTTGCATTTGCTTAGAAAAAGCGCCTAACGCATCAAATGATGCCATAGAATAGAAATTAGTTTCTTGTGCACCACCACACAATATCATGTCTTGTAAACCATTTTTTATGAACATATAGGCCAAACCTATAGAATGGCTACCACTCGCACATGCTGCACTCACACTAAAATTTATACCTTTGAGCTTAAATATAGTACTTATGTTCATGTTAACGGTTGAGTTCATGGCTTGAAAAATATACGACTGCCCTAGCAGTTCGGTATCATGTTTTTCATCCATTATTTTTGCAGCCTCTATGACGGGCTTTGCAGACGAATCATTTCCGAAAATACATCCAATCTCATTATTTTCGAGATATTCTTCATCAACTCCTGCCATCTGAAAAGCTTGCGTACTAGCCATAAACGCATATTCTGCTTCTTCTGACATTCCTCTGCGCATATGTCTATCAATCAATCCTTTCAGTACAGGTTGTTTTACTTTACCTGTTAGTGCAGATTGATATCCATAAGTCAGGCGTTCTTCCTCAATGCCTATACCCGATATGTTATTATATAATGATGTTTTTACTTCCTCTATACTGGTTCCTAGACATGACCAAATACCCATACCTGTAATTACGACTCTTCTACTCATATTGCTGTAATTTAAAATAATCCACCATTAATATTTATTACTTCACCTGTTATGTATGCAGCTTCGTCCGAGCACAGAAAGCCCACCAATGCTGCAACTTCCTCTGCCTTGCCAAAGCGACGGACAGGAATCATCTTTATCATTTCTTCTTGAGGAAGATCTTTTGTCATGTCAGTGTCAATAAACCCTGGAGCCACTGCATTTACGGTCACATTACGCGCAGCAGTTTCTTGAGCTAACGCACGAGTTGCACCTATGATAGCAGACTTTGCTGCACAGTAGTTTGTTTGACCTGCTAAACCTTTCAAACCTGACAAAGATGACATGTTTACTATTCTTCCTCCGTGCTTTCGCATCATCATTTTTGGCAGAACACGTCTAGTCACGTAAAACATGCCATTTACAGATGTATCTATTACAGAGTGCCAATCAGCGTCTGGCATCATAAACATTACATTATCTTTGCGTATGCCAGCGTTGTTTACTAGATAGGCAATATAATCATCTGGGTGAGCTTGCTCCCAAGCATCTATAGCATTGTTAACCTCTTCTAGTTTTGCCACATCGAATGGCATTAATTCGGCATGACCTCCTCGGGAACGAATGGTTTCTAGCACTTCGTTGGCTGCAGATACGTTTGATTGAAAATTAATGATTACGGGTATCCCCATTTCAGATAGGCGCAAACAAATAGCGCGACCTAATCCTCTAGATCCACCTGTTACTAATGCAAATTTCATATTTTTTTATTATTTTTCTTTAGTTATCTTTCCAAGACAAATTTCGGCCACAAAATTACTCATTTTTTTTTATACTACCAAGTGTTATATACGAAAAAAAAATATTTTTTAACAAATGGTGCATATTTTCCATGATTAGTTGCTAAAAGAAACGTATTTCCCTTTCAGCTTTCCGTATTCCCCTTTCCCTTTTCTGCTCCCCCTTAGGGGAGCTTTCGCACAGCGACTGAGGGGTTCACTCATCACTTATCACTCATAGCTCATAACTCATAGTTCATAACTTTCCCCTTTCCCTGCCAATTACGGGTTCTTGACGGGTTCATAACGGGTAGATAGCATGCTATCGCTATGTGATTACTATGTTATTCCTGGCACTCCCACTGCTCATCGGTATCCCGATTCGCGTGTCCCGACTCCTTTCTCCCTCACATATACTTCTCTTGGAAAAAAAACAGTAACGCAATCCGTATAACCGATTTTATTTCATTCGATTATGCGGATTCACCTTATCGCCATACGCAATGCTATCTTTTGCAAATACATTGCCTTCTACCACATAAGTGAGTAGATATTTGTTTATAGTGAAACTACCCTCTAAATTACATTGTGTGCACTTGCGAAGCACGGAATCCATTATGTCTTGACCCACCCACCCCTGGGTTGGCTGAATCGACTGCAAAGGTAGTGAATTATTTTGGATTGAGCAAAAAAATCGTTTTTGGTGGCGATTTTTCTAGCTTGACAGCTAAAATAATAAACCCACGCCCGCGCGTACGCGGATTTTAGAAAACAGGTGGCAAAAAAGTGCAGGAAAATTTGGAAATGTGAGAAAAATTGTGTACCTTTGCAGGAAATATAACACATACTATGATTACATTTATCATTTCGCTTATAGCTCTTGTAGTTGGATTTTTGCTATACGGCACATTTGTAGAGCGTGTATTTGGTATTAACCCAAAAGCGCAGACGCCTGCTATCACCAAAGCTGACGGCGTGGACTTTGTTCCGATGAAACCGTGGAGAATCTTCCTGATTCAGTTCCTCAATATCGCAGGACTAGGTCCTATCTTCGGTGCTATCATGGGGATCTTCTATGGTCCTTCCGCCTTCCTGTGGATAGTGTTCGGAACCATCTTTGGCGGTGCCGTGCACGACTACCTGAGCGGTATGATCTCCTTGCGCAAGGATGGTGTATCACTGCCCGATATTATCGGCGATGAACTGGGCAAAGGCGTGAAACTCTTTATGCGCCTGCTATCCATCGTGTTACTCGTATTGCTTACTACCACCTTCCTTTCGGGACCTGCCACCCTACTCCAAGGGCTTGCAGCGTTGGGCACAACGACTTTCCAAGGGCACATTATCCCAATCGTATGGGTGCTGATTATCTTTGCGTATTATATCCTCGCCACTGTTCTTCCTATCGACAAACTGATTGGTCGCTTCTACCCTATCTTTGGCGGCGTGCTGTTGTTTATGGGTATAGGTATCATGGTGGTGATGTTGGGTTGGCATGGCGCAGAAATGCCCGAACTCACCGATGGTTTGCACAACCGCCAGACCAATGGTTTGCCGCTCTTCCCAATGATGTTTGTCAGTATCGCTTGCGGTGCTATTTCGGGTTTCCATGGCACACAGTCGCCATTGATGGCGCGCTGCATGACCAACGAACGACAAGGGCGTTGGATATTCTACGGCGCCATGGTGGCAGAAGGTATCTTGGCACTCATTTGGGCAGCCGCAGCAGGTACGATGTTCGCTGACCCAGAGGCAGGATTGTACGGAATAGACGGACTGCAGGCCTTTGCCGCAGCACACCCAGGCGAGAATATCGCAGCGTTGGTGGTGGACAAAGTGTCGCGTTCGTGGCTTGGCGCAGTAGGCGGAGTGTTGGCAATTATTGGTGTGATAGCCGCCCCTATCACTTCGGGCGATACGGCATTGCGTTCGGCTCGACTGATTGTGTCGGACTTCCTGCACCTCAGCCAACAGCCCATCCGCAACCGACTGATGATTGCTATTCCATTGCTCGCGTGCGTGTTTGGTATGGTGTTCGTGGACTTCAACGTGGTTTGGCGTTACTTCGCGTGGACCAACCAGACATTGGCTGTCTTCACACTGTGGGCAGGTACGATATTCCTCTACAAGAACTCGCAGACCAACAAACGGTACCCATATGCTTACCTCATCGCATTGATACCTGCGCTGTTTATGACCATGGTCAGTGTCAGTTATATCTTCATTGCACCAGAGGGTTTCCATTTCGCTAAAATCGGCTTGAGTTGGGTAGCATACATCATCGCAGGTGTCACCACATTCACCATGCTGACTGGTTTTATTGCATGGGTAAAGAATCAGCAACAAAGAGTAACCCTCCTTTAAAACTCTTGAAACTCTTAAAACTTTTAGAACCTATATGATCACTTCCGCTTCTTTCGTAATCTCTAGTCCCGATGTGATGCAATGTCCACAGACGACTATTCCTGAATATGCTTTCATTGGTCGAAGCAATGTGGGTAAGTCTTCGCTCATCAATATGCTCACGCATAATCCTAAGTTAGCAAAGACCAGTCAGAAACCTGGTAAGACCTTGCTCATCAACCATTTCCTGATCAATGCAGGCAGCGATACACACTGGCATTTGGTGGATTTGCCCGGCTATGGTTTTGCACAAGCAGGCAAGAAACAACGCGCCAAACTCAAAACCATGATTGAGCGCTATTGCCTTTTGCGTCAAGCACTAGTTAGTTTGTTCGTATTGGTGGACTGCCGCCACGAACCACAACAGATAGACTTGGAGTTTATGGAGTGGCTAGGCGAGAACGAGATTCCTTTTGCTATTGTCTTTACCAAAGCCGATAAACTCAGCAAAAGCAAGTTGGCCATCAATGTGGACAATTATAAACAGAAGTTGCTGGAGACTTGGGCAGAACTGCCACCTATCTTTGTCACTTCCGCCGAGAAAAGTATCGGTGAATCCGAGCTAATTGCATATATCGAAGGTATTAACCGCGACATTACTAACCGCCAATGATTTGGGAGAACAACGATGATATTCGAGTTGAGCATTGCGACGGTTCGCGCCGCGGCGTGCAACGTGTGCTAGATGCATGCCGCGAGGAACGTCGTCCGTATGTGGTAATTAAAGATGATTGTTCAGCGCAGCAAAGCTGCTGTTCAGAAGTTCAGAATGGTTCAACATTGTCTTCTATTTTGGTTCCAGTGACGATGTTGGAAGAGGAGGTATATAAGGCAGAGATCTGTACCTATTTGGCTCGTAAGGCAGGGGCACACCTTATATTGTTACGCGCGAACGACTACGGCAGCAAAGCCAAACGGAACACCCAACGTATCATCACGCATATCCAAACCATTGCAGAACGCACAGGCGAGACCATTACCTACGAGGAGCGTATAGCCAAAGGCGATAGTTTCCATATCCATAAGGAACTTGCAGTTTTGTCCTCCACCCTTCAGGGGGGAGATAGAGGGGGGCTTTTGATTCTCCTCACCGCCAGCCGCGAGTATGGATTAGATGACTGGCTCTTTGGTCCTCCAGAGCAATATGTCATCCGACATAGTGCTGTACCAGTAATGCTTGTCAATCCACGAGCAGATCTTTTCTCATTATGTGACTGATATATAACAAAATTCGCACGTTTCTTGCATAAACAAAAAAAATGTAGTACCTTTGCACACAGAAAACACCCAATACCATGTTTACACAATCTGACTTAGCCCAACTTGAGGCACGCGGTATTTCTATAGAGAAAGCCGAAAAACAACTCCAGTCATTTGCTACTGGTTTCCCAGAATTAGACATCGTTTCAGCCGCTTCGGTTGGAAACGGAGTTCTTAACCCATCTGAAGAAGAAATCGATGCCTACGTAAAGGCGTGGCAAGATTATCTTGATAAGGGACATACCGTCCTAAAGTTCGTACCAGCTAGTGGAGCGGCAAGCCGCATGTTTAAAAACTTGTTTGAGTACTTAGAAGATGGCAAAAAGACCGATTTCATCGAGAAATTCTTATCAGAAAAAGATCATTTTGCCTTTGGTCCTCAACTTGCTGATCTAAGCGAACAAGCCGCCGTCTCTCATTTGCTCAAAGATATGAACTATGGCAATCTACCTAAGGGCTTGCTACTCTTCCATTCTTACGAAGATGGTCCTCGTACTCCAGCACTAGAGCATCTTGTAGAAGGGGCAATGTACGCAGCTTCTAAGGGAGAAGTAAATATCCACTTCACAGTTAGCCACGAGCATCTGCCTCTGTTCCAAGCACATATAGCAGAAAACCTATCTACATACGAAGCAAAATTAGGTGTTAAGTTCCACGTATCCTACTCTGAACAAAAGCCTTCTACCGATACACTGGCTGCTAATCCCGATGGCACACCATTCCGTACCGCAGATGGCAAACTGCTCTTCCGACCAGGTGGACATGGTGCGTTGATTGAAAACCTCAACGAGCAATCGGCAGACATCATATTCATCAAGAATATTGACAATGTAGTGCCAGACCGTCTCAAAGGCGATACCGTTCGCTACAAGCAACTGCTTGCAGGTGTATTGGTTACAGAGCAAAAGAAAGTATTTGAGAAATTGCAAGATCCTAACATAAGTGCTGAGGAGCGTGCTCGTTTGGCTCGTCCTTTGCGCGTATGCGGCGTTGTAAAGAACACTGGCGAACCTGGTGGTGGTCCATTCCTTGTACGTGAAGCTGATGGTAGCATCTCTTGCCAAATATTAGAGTCTAGCCAAATCTCTGACCCTGCACTTATGCAACAAGCTACCCACTTCAACCCTGTTGATCTCGTGTGCGCTACCCGCGATGTCGAGGGAAAACCATATAATCTACCTGACTTTGTAGATGAAAAGACGGGCTTTATATCGCACAAATCAAAAGATGGTAAAGATTTGTTAGCATTAGAGTTACCCGGTCTATGGAATGGTGCAATGAGTCGTTGGAATACCATTTTCGTAGAGGTGCCCGTATCCACCTTCAATCCTGTGAAAACAGTAAATGATTTGCTTCGCGCTGAGCATCAATAATGGCAAACCAACAAGCATATTTCTTTGACATGGATGGGGTGTTGTTTGATTCAATGCCCCATCATGCTATCGCATGGGAAGAAGTTATGAAAAAACATGGCTTATCTTTCACGGCACGCGATTGCTATATCAATGAAGGTCGCACAGGTGAATCTGTTATCCGTGAGGCCATGTGGAAAGCTCGCAATCGTGATGCTACACCCGATGAAATCGAGCAAATCTATACGGAGAAATCTGCATACTTTCATCAATTGGGCGAGACATATCCTATCCCTAACGTAGCAGATGTACTGCAATATGTGAAATCACGTGGCCATCAAATTTGGGTAGTGACTGGTAGCGGACAACGCACATTGATTGATAGCCTGCATGCCGTATTTCCCAATATCTTCCAGCGCGATAGAATGATTACTGCTTTTGATGTCACACATGGCAAACCCGACCCTGAGCCATATCTAAAAGCTTGGGAGCGTTCTGGACTCCCAAAAGAGAAATGTTTTGTCATCGAAAATGCACCATTGGGTATTCGCGCTGGCAAAGCAGCAGGACTAACCGTTTATGCGGTGAATACGGGTATTCTTACACGCGAAGACTTAGCCCAAGCGGACCAAGTCTTCGATTCTATGACAGAACTATTAATGTTCTTGAAGCAATAATACTCGCCTCTAAACTATTCCTTAAAGAATTTACCAATGCGCTCTCCAACGCGCACGATGTACATGCCTGTAGATAAAGATTCTACTGGCACATTTGTCACTGCTCCACCTACCGATGTAGTAATCAGTAGTTTGCCATTAACATCATAGATATTAATCATATCCTCTTGCTCGTAAGCATTCATAAATACATTCAAATATGCATTAGCAGGATTAGGATATAGCAGTAATGCTAAACGATTCTCCACAGATATATTATCTACATTTACCGTCTTCTCATCTGCAAAACTAATAGGTTGAGTACATGTTTCGCCAAACACATTGGTGATGAATGCGCGTACATATGAACCTTGATAACCTGCATAGCAGAAGGTGTCACCTATGCCCACCACAGTGCTGCGCGCAGAAGATGCTGCGCTGGAAGTCTTGTCCGTGGCATAAATCCAATGTATTAAACCATTGGCATGAATAGTGATTGTCTTATTCGTTTCATCCACATTGATTGCACTGATGCGTGGAGCCTTACCTTCGCCCGTACCTGCTGGCTCGTAGCAGAAATAACTCTCACCCTTTCGCATGGCATCTTTCAATTCATCGGTAGTTAGATCCTCCATAAGCATGAAATTGTAGTTGCGGAAGAGTTGGTCATTGTTATGTGCATCATCGCAGGAATAGCCATATACAGGACGATGAGGCATAGTGCGTTGCAATATTTGATCCCACAGAATACGGTCGTTAGGACGACGGTTGCCTTGATTATAGACTTCCAATCCAATCAATGATGGGAAGGTTTCGAAATTGGTTGCATGCCAACCAGGACCATCTTTTTGCGTCTCGCTATAGGTGTTGTCAATGCTCCAATACTGTCCTGGGTGATTGATGATTTGCATGCCACCAAGAGCATAGGTATAGGCGTATGACTCTTGCAGGGAAGCAAACTCTTGTCCTTGGCGCCCCGTGAAGAAATCATTGTGGTGATTGAATTGTCCGCCTGTACGTTCGCTCCAACTGTTGGTATTATCCTTACTGAGCTCGTTGCCTGGTACAGCTAACATACCCAATGCAGCAGGATCGCGCGCGGGCACGGTACTCATATATTGTGGGAACAACTCCCATGGATATGGATTGTAATCGTGGTCGGTGAGGGAGAGAATCTTATAACCCGCCGCATGGTATTTATCCACTACGTAGGCAGTAGTAAAACCGTCACTAGCATCGTTGGATTGGGTAGTATGTGTATGGAAGTTGCCCTTGAATTGGTTGATAGTAGTCCAATCAATATCTGCGTATGGGTTGTTGGATATAGCAGGAGTAATAGTTTGTCCGTCCACTACCTTGACATATACCGCACGGTGCGCTTTGGTGGTTGTCCCGTTGAGTTCGATGTCCAAATAGAAACCATAAATCCCGCTTTCTGGCGATGAAATTGTGTAATACTCTTCGCCATTGTTACCTTTGCTGAGGGTGATAGCAGAAGAAGATTGGTTGTTATGATTCATGCGGAAATTGACATTGTAGCCATTCTTGTTGGTAATCTTCACCGACATTCTAACGGGGGTACCTGGGTGTACTACGGCAGGTTCTACCTTGAAGTATTCTAAGTCAATATCCGAACTACCCCATGCAGTTTCTTCCACAGTGAGTTGGTTGGTGAGATAAGAGTAACGGATGTTGGCTTTCAAGCAGTTAGCCGATACAGTAGTGCTGACCAATTCGCCCATGTCACTACCCGAATTCACACTACCATAGTGCACAGAAACAGTTTTGTCATCAGTGAGGGAGATGGTGGCTGTCAATTCGTAGTTACTGCCAATGGTCATGGCGGTGCCATTGACTTTGAAATGCTCCGCAGAAGCAGCTGATTGCTCGTAACTGCCATCTGTAAACACTGCTACACGCTGCCAAGAGGTAGTCTTTCGAGAGTCCTTGAAACCAATATCTTTTGGCGATACCATCAGCAAATCGCCATCGCAGTTGCTACCACTATTGAGATTCCAGTAGTAGCTGTATTTCTTTTTATCCACGGGAATCTCTTTAACCAACAGTTGCGCAGGCGTAGCTGTCTTACCATCTTTGTAGAAGTTGCCCTTTTTTGTAGGTGTACCGTCACAAGTGAGAGATGTAGTACCCTCACCCTTCATAAAGTACCAAGTATTGGCAATATAATCTGCTACCACTTTATTCGATGCATATTGCCCCATTCCTGCAACAACAGGGAGTTCACCTACGACTGCTTTGAATGCTTCTCCCCATGTGCGATCATCGTGCTCACCCGTAAATTCCAAATGACTAGGATAATATCCGTGACCAGACAACCACTGAGTGTAGTAATCAATCTCATCGGTTATCCATTTGGTATCAGAAGATGTCTGTACGAAAACAAAGCGTGTGTCGGTTGGCGTAAGCCTCTCGTTCTCGATGAAACCGCGCATTTCTTGACGATTGTACCAAAAAGCAGGCGAGTACATCACACACTTACCAAACTTATCTGGGAACTTCATAGTAGCATAGAAAGCAAATAAACCTGCTACATCTGCCCCCATGATAGTGCATGCTGCTTTGTCCGATGAAATCGCATATTTCTGTTCGAAGGCAGGTTTGAACTCTTCAACAAATCCCTTGAGGAAAGCATCTGCTTTGCCTGTACCCATATACTCCTCGTTTATCCAAGGAGTATATTCGGGTAATTGGGCATAGATAACGGCAATAATTCCCACCTCAACACCTTCTTTTTCTAGTTCTGCCACTGATTCTGCCACTCCCCATGAGTCAGAATAGAGAATACGATCGCCCATTTCGGTGTCGGAACCCGCATCGCGATAGCGTTGGTGGCGACCGAACATATAGGTCACAGGGTATTGCTTATTTTTGTCGTAGTTGGTGGGCAATAGGATTTGTACGGAATACTCTTTGCCTGCAAATGTCCAATTCTCAACGATACCGATAGCCGTATAGGTATTTCGCCATCCTTCAACTATGTCAGGATTACCTATATTCTTTCTGTTAGCAACTTCACCATTAGAAGCAGTTACTTCTACGTATTTCCAGTCGGGTCCGCAGACGTATTTATATCCGTCGGATGCACTAATATCAGCAGCAGTAATACCTGCTACCGTGACGGTAAATTGGTCTTTTCCTGCCACTTTTGTCATGGCAACGCCAGCGCCAGCAGCCCAACTGCTAAGTTCGGGAAGTGCACCTACTACATAGCAATGGGTAGTACTTGCTGGAACATTCACACGGAAAGTAACATCGGCAATAATAGGATTGGCACAACATATTAGTCCAACCATTAAAATAGAGAAAAATCTTTTCATAGGTATATAAATTTATTTCTACAAAAATAATTCTTTGGGATATTCAACCTTAGTCAGATATAATCCTTCGGCGGGGGCAGAATCGCCTGCAGCACATCGATTGTGCAGAGCAATAACCTCAGCAAACTGCTCATTGGTCATTTTGCCACGGCCAACTTCAAACAATGTTCCCACCACAGCACGTACCATGTTACGCAAGAAACGGTCGGCTGTGATAGTGAAAACAGCGTGTCCATTGCCCAATTCTCGCCATTTGGCATGCGTGAGATTGCAAATGGTGGTTTTCACATCAGTATTTGTGCGGCAGAAAGAAGCAAAATCCTGTTTACCTATCAATAATTGCGCTGCATCGTTCATGGCTGCATAATCTAGTCCTGATCTTACACGCGTGGCTTGCGCGCATAGGAAGGGATCCTTGTGGTCAATGATGTGATATTCGTATGTACGACGTACAGCATCAAAGCGTGCATGTGCATCATCCGTCACAGGATAAATATCAAAGACTGCGATAGAATCGGGCAAAATACCGTTGAGGCGGAAGACCAAATTAGGGGGTATAGGACGCCCTATTGGGCTATTGGACGGCGTTTCGCCTATTGGATATTGGCTATTGGTTAAATCGAAATGTGCGTACATCTCACGGGCATGGACACCCGCATCGGTACGACCAGCGAAAGTAAGCGGTATCTCCTCGCGGAAAATCATAGCCAACGCCTGCTCCATTGTCTCTTGGACAGTAGTGCCATTGGGCTGACGTTGCGAGCCGTGAAAGGCTGTACCATCGTATGCAAATCGAATGAAGTAGCGCATAATCCTTGCCTTTAACCTCTATCCTTTAACTTTTCACCTATAGAGCGCACATGCTTATTGATTTCGGGTGAGAGATTGGTAAACCACACCACTGCACAACCGCCACCGATTAATACCGTGGTACGAATAATACTACTCATCCATATATTATTGATTGGCATATATTTCAGCCAAAGGGCATTCAGTAAAAAAATCAAGACTAATAGGCCTAGAATCTTGAGATGTTGTAGTGTAAATGTAGGGGCTTTGATTGTAAATCTAACAGTCAAGAGTATTAGTACAAAATACACAACATATGAAATCAAATTGCTCAATGCAGCTCCATCCATGCCAAGATGTGGAATGAGTATATTATTGAGCCAAATAGATGATGCTGTTAGAATAAATGAAAACAATAAAGAGAAGGCATAAAAACGCGAATAGTTAAGCGCAGAAGATGTAAACGAACAAGTTGCTATAAAGAGTTGGCTCAGTCCTAGTATCAACACCACCTGTCGGGCTGCAACATATGTCTCTCCATTAGGTAGAATGTGGAATATGAGATCAATATTGAGCCATATCACGCACAGTATCATTCCACCAATGAGAAGTAAGGTGCTACTGACTTGCTGAATAAGGTGTGACATCTCTGTATGATTGTTCTCCTTGATTGCTGTTGCTAGTTGTGGTGCAGCAATAGCCGTCATTGAGCGATAAGGAATACTTACCATCACCGCTATGTATGTTGCAATCGCGAAGATACCAGTATATGAGAGCCCCATTTCTGCGGTAATAAAGAATGAAGATAAAGTTGGGGCTAATACAGATGCAACAGCAGAGATAAGCAAGAACGCAGTGTACAATAGATATTGCCGTATCAGGCTTGGATTATTGCGCAAGAACTCCCAATCAGGGCGTAAGGAAACTTCTCCAAGATAAAACAGATAGATGATATTACATAACGCAGCCACGGCATACACGCTGCATAGCGCAATCACAAATCCATCTAAGTCTACGACTCGGAAGGCATACAACAGATATGCCACAAGCAGTCCTATACGAGTGATTAGTTCACGTACCGCACGAGGTACTACGATGTGCATGCGCACATTAGCATTAGTTTCAAACACCGTCTGATATAGCATGAAGAATGCTATAGGTAGTACCATGTAATAATATTCCACAAATAGAGCAGACTTCTCTCCAAACCATCTACTAAGAGGTTCGTGACAAGCACAATAAATAACCGTAAATATGGCAAAACCTACTAGTGGAACAATCAGTGTCCAGAAAAAGAAACCGTGATCAGAGTGTTGTGTAGAGTTGTTTAGAGTTGCTTTTTCTTGATTGGACAATTCTACACTATTCTGCACCCTTCTACACGATTTTACAGTATGCTTAAAGTGTGGATAGAAGCGAATAATGGATGACGAAGTGCCTAGTTGGGCTAATCCAATAAAAAGTGTGGCAGCATCCACCAATACACGTGCTAACCCTATTTCCTCAGCAGTGAGGAATCGAGTGAGTACGAAGAATGTAGTAACAAAGCCCACCGCCACCCCGATATAGGTGACGATGGTACCTTGTATACTTTGTTTAGCGATGATGCCCACTTCGATTTAGTCAGTTATTTAGCAGATGAGATTTACTTCTCAATACCGAGCAATTCTACCTCAAAAATTAGTGTAGAGTATGGAGGGATAGAACCTGCATTTTGTGCGCCATAACCCAACTCTTGTGGGATATAGAAACGGAATTTGCTTCCTACAGGCATCAATTGTACACCTTCTGTCCAACCTTGGATTACTTGGTTGAGTCCAAAAATGATAGGTTCACCACGCTCAACACTGCTATCAAATACACTACCATCAATCAATGTACCATGATAATGAACTTTTACTTTATCAGTTGCAGATGGTTTTTTACCTTTACCCATCTTGAGCACCTCATATTGCAATCCACTCTCTGTAACGGTTACACCTTCTCGCAATGCATTCTCAGCAAGGAATTGCTCGCCCTCTACTTTGGTTGCACCATATTTAATTTCATTCATTGTATTTTGAATATACTCGCCTGCAGCTTCCCCAGTCATTTGGTCCTCGTAGTTAAGTAATCCATTGATGAAGCCTTGTTTGATAAGTGCAAAATCAGTTGCCAAACTTGGCTCGCCGATCAAACCTTCTGCTTCTTGATCCTTGATGCTCTTACCGATTTGTTCACCCATATTCACAAGCTGTGGATTCTTTACCTTGCTCTTCAAGCCTTTGTTAATATTTTCAATGAACTCTTTTTTCTGCTCACCCGTACTATCAAGCAATAATACATATTGTGCCACTTCTGCACCATTCAAATAACCAAATGCATAGTTTACACTATCAATCATATTAGCTAGAGTAATGGTTTTAACTTTGCTTGGGCATTTACCTTTGATGGCTTTGTCTGCTTTGGTCGTATCTGCAGACATTGCAGATGCTTGGTATTGTGCTTGGAAATAGTTGCGTGCTGCATCAATTTGCATTACAGTAGTATCTTGATACAATCCATTTACTAAACCTTGGAAGAACAATTTCTCGTTAAGTGTCCATGCTGGATTATCTGCCAAGCCATTTTCTTCAGAAGCCTTAATTGCTTGACCGATATTACGACCTACATTTGCTGCCTCACTCAATTCCTCGACTTGACCATCATAACCACGTTGAAGAGCATCAATAAACTCAGTAACGGTCTCGATAGAAGAATCGTTGCGAAGTTGATACATTTTGAGTTGCGCACCGTTGACCAAACCCAGTGCATAGTTCATACTGTCATTTTGATTGGTAAGTGACACTGTTTGTGCGGTATATGTATTTCCGCATGAAATCATTGCTACTGCAGCAATGAGAAGAATAGATACTTTTTTCATTGTTAATCTAATATTTTGTTGATTATTATTCAATTCCTAGTAACTCTACAGTGAATATAAGTGCTGCGTATGGAGGGATATTGGCTCCGGCACCACGTTCGCCATATGCCAATTGGTATGGCAAGTAGAGTTTATATTTGCTACCGATAGACATGAGTTGCAGACCTTCAGTCCAACCTTTGATTACTTGATTGAGCCCAAAAGTGATACTTTCGCCACGCTTGTAGCTGCTATCAAATACGGTGCCGTCGATAAGAGTACCTTCGTAGTGTACTCGTACTTTGTCGGTAGCTTTAGGTTTTTGTCCGATAGTTGCTTCCAATACTTTGTATTGCAAACCGCTTTCAGTAACTTTTACACCTTCTCGTTTAGCGTTCTCTGCGAGAAAAGCCTCTCCTGCCGCTTTGGCTTCGCCAGCGATTTTTGCTTCGAGTTCACTGAAGAATTTGCCCAATACCTGTTGTGCCTCTTGATAAGAGATTTGTGGTTGATTCTTCTCTAGAACATCTTTGATTCCTGCTGCTAAATCAGCATATTCGAGGGAAGTAACGCCACTTCCCATCAAGTTTTGCCCCATGCTCAGGCCAATTGCATAACTAATTTTATCCATTTCGTTTATTTTGTTAATTGATTCATTCGTGTGATATATTTGCCGATAATATCGAACTCAAGGTTTACTTGCGTACCCACTTCTATATACTTGAAATTGGTGTTGTCGTGGGTATAAGGGATGATACATACACTGACATATCCTTTTCCATCTACCACATCGGGCTCGCATACAGTCAGACTTACACCATTGATACTAACCGACCCTTTGTCCACACAGAAGTAGCCACGCATAGCCATCTCACGGGTACTCTCATACTCAAAGCGGTAGTACCAACTTCCATCAGTTTCTTTGATTTCGATGCAACGTGCTGTCTGGTCCACATGTCCCTGTACGATATGTCCGTCCAATCGTTCGCCGAGTAGCATACTGCGCTCTAGGTTCACCCAATCGCCTTCTTTGGCTTCGCCCAGATTGGTGCGGTTTAATGTTTCTTGCATGGCAGTCACAGTATAGAGGTCGTTCTCCATTTTCACAACCGTGAGGCATACGCCATTGTGTGCGATAGATTGGTCTATTCCCAATGGTTCGCCGTAGGGGTTGCGGAGTGTAAAATGCTTATTGCCTTGTTCTTGCTCAATCTTTACGATTTGAGCCATTGTTTCTACTATTCCTGAAAACATAGATTATTTTTTCTTAATGAGTGCTTTTCCATCTAAACGATAGAAAATGACACAATATATAATAAGGAGTATAGTGCCTATCCCCATTTTTATCCATTCATTGATTGGCAATAAGTGTGCCAAAGTGTAATATCCTGCCAAAAGTGTCACTACAAGTAGAGTATATATGCCAATTCGGCGCAAATCGTATGGTATTTCGAGGTGTTTGCGTCCCACGAAATAGGAGAGCAGCATAATCACGAAATAACATACAGTACTGCTGGCTGCGGAAGCCATATATCCAATTCGTGGCACGAAGATAGCTTGCAGCGCAAAGGTAATCACCACGCCGATGATGGAGAAGTAGGCCCCCCATTGTGTTTTGTCGGTGAGTTTGTACCAAAAGCTTAGGTTGAAATACACACCTTGGAAGATATATGTCCAAAGAACAACTGGCACAACTGTTAGACCCTCCCAATAAGAAGGAGCAATAATAAACTTCAATAGGTCAAGATAAAATATCATCCCTAACAAAATCATGTAGGAGAAGATAATGTAGTATTTCATCGCATCAGCATAGGCTTCCACCGATTTCTTATCTTTATGCTTAGCAAATACAAAAGGTTCGTAGGCATATCGGAAAGCCTGCGTGAACATCATCATCACCATCGCTACTTTGAAACATGCGCCATAGATTCCTAATTGCGCTTGTGCATCAGCTCCATCGTAGAAGAATGGGAAGAGAATACGGTCAAGCGTCTGGTTCATGATACCGCATATACCTAGTACCAATAGCGGCAAAGAATAGCGGAGCATCTGCTTGAGAAGATTCCCAGAGAATATTCGTCGGGAGTCAGGATTCGGGAGTTCTTGATCATTTCTAAATCCTTCTAATATCGCAGGTAGTAAACATAACGTTTGAATAGCGGTAGCAAGAATATTAGCCACAAACACATATCCAACGCCATAATCTGGATTATACCAAGAGTTTATTATTGCCCAATCTTGAATCTTGGGACAGAGTACGAGGAAGAAGAGATTGAATGCGATATTGAGGAATACGAATAGCAGTTTAAGTATTGCAAATTGCAATGGACGTTTCTTGTAACGCAGATACGCAAATGGGATACTTGCGAATGCATCTATTGCCACTGTAACGCCCAATAGTGCCACAAACTCTGAGTGACTGGGATATCCCAAGAGCGTAGCAATTGGATCTTGCCATATCACACAAGCTGCTGCAAACAATAAGGATGTCGTAAAAAGTGTTATCAACGAGGTGCTATAGACTGTATGTGCGTTCTCTTCTTTGTTGACAAAGCGGAAAAAGCCAGTCTCCATACCATAGGTAAGAATCACCAATAGTAGCGCTGTCCACGCATAGAGGTTGGTCACGATACCATAATCTGACTGCTGTTGCAGCACGTATGTGTATAGCGGAACGAGCAGCCAGTTGAGAAACTTGCCTACAATGGATGAGACGCCATAGATGGCGGTTTCTTTAGCCAATATTTTCATTTGCAGATTACTGCTCATATCTCACTATCTTCGGGTTATCTTCGGGATATCTTCAGGATAAATTACTTTTCGTTTTTGCCTTCCACAACAAGTACAATTTCGCCTTTGGGTGGCGTTTGTTTGTAATGTGCTGCCAATTCGAGGAGTGTGCCTCGTTGGGTGTCCTCGTGTAGTTTGCTAATCTCGCGGCTGACGCTTGCTCGGCGTTCGCCGCCCATCACCTCTGCCAATTGCTCCAGTGTCTTTACTAAGCGGAAGGGCGATTCGTAGATAATCATCGTATGTGTCTGCTCGGCGAGAATCTTCATGCGCGTTTGGCGGCCTTTTTTCTGTGGGAGAAATCCCTCGAAGTAAAAGCGGTCGTTAGGCAATCCCGAATTGACTAATGCGGGCACGAAGGCCGTTGCTCCAGGCAGACATTGTACTTCTACACCGCGCTCTACGCAAGCACGCACCAGCATAAACCCAGGGTCGGAGATACAGGGTGTACCTGCATCGGAGATAAGTGCTACGGTCATGCCCGCAGCAATACGATTGGCCATATCGTCGCTTGTATCATGTTCGTTGAACTTATGATGGCTCTTAAGCGGTGTATGGATATCGTAGTGCTTGAGCAGCACGGATGAGGTGCGGGTGTCTTCAGCAAGAATGAGGTCCACCTCTTTCAGAACGCGGAGCGCACGAAATGTAATGTCCTCCAAATTGCCAACGGGTGTAGGTACGATATAGAGCATATTAACTAAATCGGCGTTTGAGTACGTTCTCGAAGAGTTGTACTGCGGTGGACTCTTTATCCCAATCGAAGTTGTCAAGTACATAGTCCATGGCCTCGTTGAGTGAACCGAGACCATTAATCTCGTCCAATGTCTTTTGCATCAATTCACCATTGCCTGCAAAGAGTTCGCGTTGGAAGAGGAAACGGTCGCCTAAGGAGATGGCTTGGCGGATATCCTCTACGGCTGTGCCAAAGAGTGATGTCTGGAGAGGTTGTGCGCCTTTGGCGGGTTGTATCGGCTCCGCCGAAGGTGTGTCGCTTGGGGCGAGGTTGTCTGTGCTCTGCACAGGTTGTGGTGCAGGAGCTGGCACGATAATAGGTTCTGCTACTGGTTCAGCTACCTCTAGTTCATCTAGTATCTCTAGTGACTCTAGTGGTTCTTGAACTTCCTCTTGTTGCTTTTCTGCGGGCTCTTCAGCGAACTCGTTTTCAGTTGTCACCTCTTCGTTTTCTTCTTCCACGATGAGTTCGATCTCTACTTCTGGTTCTGCGGTTTGTGCAGCAACAGCACCTGCGGCAGCGAGGGCAGCCACTTCGGCTTGCAAGGTGGCGACTAGGGCTTTCGCCTCATCGCCTTCTCGCCTCATCGCCTCGTTTTCAGTTTTTAGTTTTCCGCTTTCAGTTTCCAAAAGCGCCACGCGTTGCTCCAGAGCAGAGAGTTTCTGCTCCAGAGCGGTCGTGTAGTCGGTTATTGTTTGAATAAGATTGTTCATAACAATTGTGTAGTCTTGTTAATATCCCTCTTTTATTGGGTTACTTTTTCGAGTTTCTTCATTACTGCAAACATGAATATAGCAGAAATCAAGCAGCAAGCTACGAAAATACTCCATACACCCCATAGTGGAAGATCGCCCCAGAACATAGAACCAATCTTGGTAAGATAGTTTCCAATGGCAGTAGCTACAAACCATCCACCCATCATCATTCCTTTGTATTTAGCAGGTGCTACCTTACTTACAAATGAAATACCCATTGGGCTGAGTAACAGTTCTGCAAAAGTCAAAATTAAGTATACAAGAATTAACCAATATGGAGAGGTGACAACCAACGCTTTTGTATCAGTTATTTTGTGAATATCAAAGTTCTCCATATTTTCATTGTTCGCAATAGCAGCAACAGTCTGTTCGTATGCTTTCTCAAAGTAAATAATATTTCTTTCAATATTTTTTCCTTTGGATTTTGCAATGCGTGTAGAATCACTCTTGATTATGCTTTCTTGGTATTTTTCCATTTTAAACGTTACATTTGCAATTAAAGAATCTTGCTGAGATTGTAACATGGTAGTGTCTTTCTTTAAAATATCTAGTTTTATCGCAAAATCTCGAGCATCTTCCACGATATGTGATTTTTTCTGTTCTGTAGGGGTACTCAATCCCATAGAGCCGAATGTTAGGACACCAAATCCAATAGCAGCTACTAACATACCCAACGCAATTTTGCGTGGAGCAGAAGGCTCTTTACCTTTGTTAGCTAACCAACCAAAAATAGCCATTGAAACAGGTGTCAGTGCTACTACGTAGAATGGATTGAATTGTTGGAACATCTCTGCAGTAATAGCCTTAGAAGGTGAATTGTAGATATAGATAGCTACAAGACCAGCCACACAAGCAAGTACAGCCAATGTTGACATTATTTTAGATTTTTTATTTTGTGATTGTACAACTGAGAAGCCAGCATATACCGCAACGATTACTAACACGAGATTCCAAACATTAAATGACATACTTTGCAAACCTGCTGTTGCATTCAAATTAGTGAATTGCTCAGCAAAGAAAGTGAGTGTCAAACCATTTTGGTGGAACGCCATCCAGAAGAAGATAACTACAGCAAATACGAGACACAGCGCAATAATGCGTGATTTTGTATCTTTTTCATCCTCTTGTGGAGTGGCTGTATTATTCGTCTTAACCTTAGGATTGCCGTTCTCAACGTGTTTGAAAGTACTACGTGTAAACAAGTATACAAGGATTGAGAAAATCAATGATACGCATGCCACTGCAAATGCAAAGTGATATGCTTCACCCTGAGTATCTGCCCAACCTGCAGTTTGTGCATATCTAGTCATTGCGCTAGCTGCTGAAGGTGCGAATAAAGAACCTAGGTTAATCGCCATGTAAAATAATGAGAATGCAGCATCACGTTTGCTAGCGTACTTTGGATCGTCGTACAAATTACCTACCATTACCTGGAGATTGCCTTTAAATAAACCTGTACCAATGGAAATCATTGCCAATGCTCCGTACATCGCATACATAGCAGGATTTCCAGATCCTAAAGGCCATGCTAGCAATAAGTAACCAGCAAACATGGTAACAATGCCTATGGTGACCATCTTTCCATATCCAAACTTGTCGGCTAAAATACCTCCTATAAAAGGCAAGAAATATACACATGCAAGGAACGTAGCATAAATGCTTCCTGCTTGGTCTTCGCTGAGGCCAAAATTTGACTTTAAGAATAATACAAATACGGCTAACATGGTGTAGTAGCCAAATCGTTCGCCGGTGTTGGCAAGCGCCAATGCAAACAGACCTTTAGGTTGATTTTTAAACATAAATAAGTAAGTTTTTATAGTTAATATTTGTTTTGCCTATTGGTTGTGTACCTATCCCTAAAATTCCATATCGCCTATATACACAAAAAAATCCGTGCAAAGGTAATATTTTTTTGCATACATGCAAATAAAATCGTCTTTGAGGCGTTTTTTTTATTTAGAGATATAAAGGAATCTTAACAAACAGCACTTTTAGGAGGTTGGGAGTTGGTAGTTTCGTCCTTGGTTCGTCCTTGGTTCGTCCTTGGT
>JAZNKZ010000062.1:0-9333 GCA_045578815.1 Paludibacteraceae bacterium | reverse complement strand
TTGTATCTTAATAATTTGTCCTTTATTATCAATGATATATTTTTGTTCCCATTTTCTGCTTGTATTTTTTATTTTTTCAAAGTGATGTTCTGTATAATTACCATTTGGGTGATACTCAATTGTATAAATGTGTTCATTTTTGCGATTAACTGTAATTAATCTACCGATAGAATCATATTCGTAACTATATGTCAGCACCATTGAATCTGTTTTTGGAGCTGTGTCGTAATGTTCTATTTTAAGCCCTTGGGTATTGTAGATTGTAGAATCAGCGCAAAAGAATTTACCATCTTTATAAGTTCTAGAAGAAATTTGATTCCCGAGTGAATCATAAAACAATTGTTTGAAGGATCCCTTGATAAATCCATCTTCATTATAATGATAACTTACCCCCATCTCATTATTATGGTATTGGTAAACATGACCGTTAATATATGATCCTCCTGGATAAGTTGTTTCTTCAGTCAGTCTACCGATGGAGTCATACCAAAACACGTATTTAACTTCTGGAAATGGTTGTTTACTCATACCATACAGGATATCTAGTTTTCCGTCGCCTAGTTTAATGGTAGTCGTTACCTTTTTTACAGGACCTTTTACATCTGGAGCAATCGCTACAGTAGCAGCCATGTGGTCAGTCGCATATAAATTACTAAGATATACAAACGTAAGAACCAATAAAATGATTTTTTTCATATGTTTTAGATCTTTATATAAAACTATCCTTCAAATCGTTCAACGCTTTGCCTGTATAACTTTCGTGGCATTGCATTATTTCTTCTGGAGTACCTTCGGCTACGATATATCCACCTTCATCGCCTCCCTCTTTTCCGAGATCAATGATATGGTCCGCTGCCAGAATGATGGACGGATTATGTTCGATGATCAATACTGTATGTCCCCTGCCAATCAAGGCGTTAAGTGCTTTGAGTAGCACCGTTATATCGTGATGGTGCAAGCCCGTGGTTGGCTCGTCGAAAATAAACAATGTAGGTTGAGCATTCTCCTGCGCGAGGAAGGATGCCAATTTCACGCGCTGACTCTCACCACCAGACAATGTGCTACCAGCTTGACCCAATTTCACATATCCAATACCCACATCTTGGAGTGGGCGTAGGCGATTGACAATCTTTTTGCACGCAGCATCTTCCGAGAAGAATTCAATGGATTGATTCACAGTCATTTCCAAGATGTCATAAATGTTCTTATCTCGATATAGAACATTCAAAATATCTTGTTTGAAACGCTTGCCATGACAGTGTTCGCACTCTAGCGTGATATCTGCCATAAACTGCATTTCGATGGTCACTTTTCCTTCGCCTTGACATGCTTCGCAGCGTCCGCCAGGGGTGTTGAAGGAGAAATGTGCAGGAGTAAAGCCCATCTGCTTGCTCAATTGTTGGTCGGCATATAATTTGCGAATCTCATCGTATGCTTTAAGATAGGTGACGGGGTTAGAACGTGAGGATTTTGTTAATGGATTTTGGTCCACAAACTCCACATCGTGAATCAGATGCAGACTACCACGCAAACTGCCAAAGTCGCCTGTTCGTTCTGCAATACCGCCATAGTACTTTTTCAATGCAGGATAGAGCACTTTGCTAATCAACGATGACTTTCCACTACCGCTGACACCAGTCACTACGGTCATTACATTCAGAGGGAAGCGAACATTGATGTTCTTGAGGTTATTTTCCGTTGCGCCCATCACCTCTATGTAATTATTCCATTGACGTCGATAAGGTGGGATAGAGTAGGTGAATTTCTCTATTTTTGGTGCACCTGCATACACCACTTCGCCGCCGTGGCGTCCTGCTTTCGGACCAATCTCTATGGTGTAATCGGCAGCTTTTTGTATCTCATCATCATGTTCCACTACCACTATCGTATTGCCCAAATCGCGCAATTGCTTCAGTACGTGAATAAGGCGTTGTGTATCACGCGGGTGCAGACCGATACTTGGTTCATCTAATACATACAACGAACCTACCAAACTGCTACCCAATGACTTAGCTAGATTGATTCGTTGTCCCTCACCTCCTGATAAAGTGCTTGACATACGGTTGAGTGTCAAATATCCAAGCCCTACATCTTGCATGAATTGTAGTCGAGAATGTATTTCTGTCAGCAATGGTGCAAAGGCCTCGGGCAATTGCCAACTTGCAATCAATTGCTGCAAACTATTGATTGGCATCTTATTTAGTTCAGAAATTGACATTCCACAAACTTTTACATAATCTGCCTCTTTCCGTAAACGATTACCCAAACAATCAGGACATATTGCCTTACCGCGATAGCGGCTCAGCAATACTCGATATTGAATTTTAGCATATTGCTTACTCTCTAATTCATGGAAGAAATCATTCAATCCATGAAAATATTCATTACCTGTCCATAGCAGTTGCTTTTGCTCCGTTGTCAACTCATAAAATGGTGTATGGATAGGGAAATCAAACTTCTCTGATGCATATACTAATGCATCATTCCACTGACTCATTTTCTCACCACGCCAACAAGCAATTGCGCCCTCATAGATTGTTTTCGATTTATCAGGCACCACTAAATCTGGATCAATACCAATCACATTACCAAAACCGCCACATGTTGGACAAGCACCCAATGGATTATTGAAATCAAACAGATGTTCACTAGGCTCCAAAAACTCTATGCCATCCGCCTCAAAACGCTGTGTGAATACCTCAATCTTGCTCTGGCCGGTAGTAGGCGAAATAATCACTATTCGACAATCACCCTTTCCCTCAAAAAATGCAGTCTGCACTGAATCGGCAAACCTATTGAGCGTACTTTCTTCTCCATCTGCTACCACTCGATCTACAAGCAAGAAAGTTGTGCTTATAATCTCCGAAAACGATAGATGCGGGCTAATACGCAAGGTCTCACCTGTACCATCTTCGTTCATTCGATACAATCGCGAAAATCCTTGCCCTTGCCATATCTTCAATTGTTCGGTCACGTTGTCTGCAACAATTGGAGACAATAGCAGAACTCTTGTTCCTAACTCTTGATTACGAAGACTTTCCACCACATCATGTACACTATGACGCTTTACCTCTTCTCCACTTACAGGCGAAATTGTGCGACCTGCACGGGCAAACAATAACTTCAAATACTCGTGAATCTCCGTTACCGTACCCACTGTACTGCGCGGATTACGATTGGTGACTTTTTGTTCAATAGCTATTGCTGGGGGAATACCATCTATGAAATCTACGTCAGGCTTTTGCATACGCCCCAAAAACTGACGAGCATACGCACTCAGACTCTCCACATAACGCCTTTGACCTTCGGCAAACAATGTGTCGAAGGCCAAAGATGATTTGCCGCTACCGCTAACACCAGAGATAACCACCAACTTATTGCGTGGAATATCTACTGTAATGTCTTTCAAATTATGCGTCCGCGCTCCATGTATATGAATTACGTCCTCATTCATATAACTATACCTTAATCACTAGAGATGTATCTAGTTACAAAAGGCTTATTTCAAATATTCAGCTGATAAACTTTTTAATAACTCTTGTAATTCTGGGTTATTCATGTCCATATATCTGGCATCTAAAGCTGGTATACGAAGTCTTTGACCAGGAGTTACACGGGCTGGATGTGCAATCTTGTCACGATTCGCTTCATAGATGAACACCCACAAATCCTTATGCCCATAGTGCTTGTATGCAATCCATGCCAAACGACTATCCTTATCTACAACCTCAGTCGCAATAAAGGTGGTATATGTGCGTGGTAAATCTGCCAAGGATACTTCATCCTCAGTTGCTGATCCGCATATAGACTCTTCTATAACCTCTTCCGATACCTCTTCTATTAACTCCATAATATCATCGTTGGCTTGTATCCCTGGGGCGCTTTGGAAAACCAAATCTTCATATAAATCATTTGGTTGATTATCTGTACTATGCATTGGGATGTTTACTGATGCAGAACTATTTTTAGGTTCGATAACTTCCTCGTCTCCTAAGGATAATTTCATACCTTCCCACCATGTAACAATACTCTCACGCACACTCTCAATCATCGTATCTAATGATTTGATTTCTCGAGACTGTACTGTTTTCTTATGTCCTGCTTTACTAGCAACAATATCATGATATTTAGCTTTGTCAATAGGTTTTTCGGCAAACTGTATGCTATACCACCAATTGGTAATTTGCTCCCTATACAAGTAAGCACCTGTACCCAATAATCCAAGTAGTATCAATGCTCCTATAGTCCAATATACCCATTTGCACTTGCATTTCTTCTTTATTTTAGGTGATACTAATATTTCTTCTTTTTCTCTTTCTACTACAGTTTTTGTAGGCTCTTCCACCTCTTCTGGTACAATATTATCTGTCGTAGGTTCAACTACTTGTTTTTTATCTACCATCTCAATGGAAGGAATCTCTTTAGTGTGATCAGGCGCTTGTCCCAATGATGCCAGAATATCTACTATCTCATCAGCTTGTTGACTAAGTTTCTTGATGGGATCATTATTTAATTCTAACATAATTGTCTCAGTTTTGGGGTGCTCTAGGCGTTTTTCTACACTTTCTTTCAGGGTTGATTCCGCATTGAAAGTCAATTTGTTGTAACCCTCTATAGTAAAGTCTTCCCCTGTTGCGATGTTCACACTCTTACGTGGAGACACTGACTTTAGGGAGAATGCACCTAACCCCTTGATCTTAACTTGCTTATCCTGTTTTAAGCCTTCTACTACGCTTTCCAATAACGCATTGAGAAAACTATCCACCTCTTGCTCTGAACAATTAGCGTATTCGGCCACTGCTTTGCGCAGTTCTTGCCATGTTAACTTGTTACTAGACATAATCTTATGCGTTTTTTAGCTGTTCTTTTATTGTTGTACTTGCCTTGAAGGTCAGTTGCATTTTTTCAGGCACTAAGGTGCGCTGTTTTGTACTTGGATGAATCACCTCACGGGCGTTTTTGCGTTTCATTTCCATGGTTCCGAAGTTCTGCAAATGCACACTCTTCCCTGATAGCAGTTCTTTTTGTATAACAGCTACCGTTGCACTGATCAATTCTTCGGTGCGAACTTTTGTCATTCCACTCTTCGAACTGATTTGGCTAATTAGTTCTTTTGTTGTCATAGGCATGCGTAGAGGTCAAAATCCTCTGTTTTTTGTATAGTTACTGTATAAAATTCTCCAATTTCTAAAATTTGGAATCCCGAATCCTGATACCCATTTCCCGTTTTCACCTTTCCGTTTTCCGTTTTCTCAATCAATACCTCACAATCCACTTCAGGCGAATCATACTGAGTACGACCGATATAATAGTCTTCTTCCTCTCGATCAATAACCACCTTTTGCTGGGTGCCAATCAGCGAACGCAATACCTCCGAAGAAATCTCCTGTTGTATAGCCATTAATTGATCCACTCGACGAGCTTTCTCTTCTTGAGGGATATCATCTGCATAATGCTTTGCTGCATAAGTGCCTTCTTCTTCGCTATATGCAAATGCTCCCATACGCTCAAACTTCATCTCCTTTACCCATTCGCACAAGGATGAAAACTCCTCTTCTGTTTCACCGGGATGCCCTACCAGCAAGGTCGTACGAATACATATTCCTGGCACCTCCTTGCGAATACGAGCTATCAAAGCGTCTTGCTCTGCACGCGTGATATGGCGATGCATCTTCTTCAACATTACATCTGAGCAGTGTTGCAACGCTATATCCATATACTTGCACACATTGTCATGCTTAGCCATCACGGGTAACAGATCATATGGAAAATCTGTAGGGTAGGTATAATGCACACGTATCCATTCTACACCCTTTATCTCAGCCATCGCATCCACTAACTGAGCCAAGCGATGTTCACCATATAGGTCCAACCCATAACTCGACAAGTCTTGAGCAATCACATTAAACTCCTTCACGCCTTCACTCACCAACCACCTCACTTCATCCAAGATATCTTCCATACTACGTGAGGTAAATCGCCCTGTAATCAACGGTATAGCGCAATACGAACAATATCGATTACACCCCTCAGCAATCTTCAGATACGCATAATGCTTTGGGGTTGTCAGCGTCCGCTCATATCCCTCACCTTTCACCTTTAACCTTTCACCTTTTACCTCTTCCACTATCCCCATGTAATCAAACTTACCAAACCATTTATCTACTTCAGGAATCTCTATTGGCAACTCTTCCCTGTAACGCTGTGACAAACACCCCATTACATATAACTTGCTCACTCTGCCTCTCTTCTTCCTTTCGGCAAATTGTAGAATTATTTCAATGCTCTCTTCTTTTGCATCGCCAATAAATCCACAAGTGTTGATAATCGCAATCTCGCCCCTAGGAGCGGCTGAATCATGTACGCAATGATATCCTGCCAATTCCAATTGACGCATCAATCGCTCAGCATCTACCAGATTCTTCGAGCAACCCAATGTAATAATATCGATCTCTCCTTTTTTCACTTTCGCCTATAACCTATAGCCCGTAGGGCGTCCTGTAGGCACTGTGTGCCGTCCTATAGACGCCAGAGGCGTCATCCAAACTAATTACCCAACTCACTATGGAACTTGATTCTCACTAATCGGACATTAATCTCATCGTAGTCATCTTCGCCCAACTCTTCCATTGCCAACTTGATACTATCATTCTCCGCATGACGGAAATAGTCGTATATATCAGCCTCCTCGTCGGGATCAACCACCTCTTCGATAAAGTATTTGATATTGAGTATCGTTCCGGAATATACGATTGCCTCAATCTCTTCCAACATCTCTTCCATTGACATTCCCAAACGCTCTGCCAAGTCATCTAATGCCACACGACGGTCAATAGCTTGAATAATCGCAATCTTTCTTGCTGAGTTCTTGGCTACAGTGCGCACGCGCAAATCTTCTGGACGAATAACATCGTTCTCCTCTACGTATTCTTTGATCACGCGGATAAACTCATCACCATATCGCTTCGCTTTACCTACACCCACACCAGGGATATTCTGCAACTCCTCTATCTTAATAGGATAAGTCGTCGCCATCGCCTCCAAACTACCATCTTGGAAGATTACAAATGGAGGAACATTCAAACGCTTACTCAATTTCTTACGCAAGTCCTTCAGTATCGAGAATAATACATCATCCGCTGCGGCACATGTTGCCATGCCTGAACCTAAATCACCATCCTCATCCTCGTTATGAACCTCTATAGGCACCTCAAATGGAGTGGGACGCTTCATAAACTTCTTACCATGCGATGTCAACTTCAAATCACCATACGACTCTATATCTTTGCGAATATATCCACTTACCATCGCTTGACGAACTATTGCATACAAATTCGACTCATCCTCATCTTCGGCGCAACCAAAGTTCTCTAACTCATTATGCTTATAGGATAATACGGCTGCACTCTCCTTACCTTTCATGATATCCACAATGTGCTCCACACGGAACTTCTCGTTCAATTGATGAATAATCTCCAATATCAATCCCAATAGCTCAGTCGCTTCTACCATCTTATATGTCTTGCGGCAATTGTCGCAACTACCACAATTGTCTTTCTTATATTCCTCGCCAAAATAATGAAGCAACAATTTTCTACGGCATATCGAACTCTCTGCATACGATTGTGTCTCAAATAATAGTTGATTGCTTATTTCTTGCTCCGACACTGGCTTGCCCTGCTGGAACTTACGTAAACGTTCGATATCCTTAGGCGAGTAAAAACAAATACATTGACCCTCACCACCATCACGACCAGCACGACCTGTCTCTTGATAATAACCCTCCAATGATTTAGGTATATCGTAATGCACCACAAATCGTACATCGGGCTTATCAATACCCATACCAAATGCTATCGTAGCTACTATCACCTGCACCTTCTCCATCAAGAACGCATCTTGATTCTCGCTACGAGTCGCGGCATCCATTCCTGCGTGATATGCCAAGGCAGGAATATTATTCACACGCAATGTCTCTGCCAACTCTTCTACCGTCTTACGACTTAAGCAATATACAATGCCTGACTTGCCTTCCATAGTACGAATATAACGAACTAAATCTTTATCCACTTCATCTGTCTTTGGACGTACCTCGTAATATAGGTTTGGACGATTAAACGACGACTTAAACACCGTCGCATCCATCATGTCCAAGTTCTTCTGAATATCACTCTGAACTTTCGGAGTCGCTGTTGCTGTCAATGCAATGATTGGTGCCTTACCTATGCGCTCTACTATAGGATGAATACGCCTATACTCAGGACGGAAATCATGACCCCACTCAGATATACAGTGAGCTTCATCTACTGCATAAAAGGAAATCTTTACACCCTTCAAGAAGTCCACATTCTCATCCTTATTCAACGACTCTGGAGCCACATACAGCAACTTTGTCTTACCACTCAGCACATCGGCCTTTACTGCATGAATCTCAGGGCGAGAAAGCGATGAGTTGATGAAGTGTGCCACACCATCCTCCTCCGAGTAGTTGCGCATAGCATCTACCTGATTCTTCATCAAGGCAATCAGTGGGGAAATCACAATTGCTACACCATCCATCAGTAAGGAAGGTAATTGGTAACATAAACTCTTGCCGCCACCTGTTGGCATCAACACAAATGTATCTTTGCCGTCCATAAGGTTGTTAATAATTGCTTCTTGATTACCTTTGAAGGCATCAAAGCCAAAATGATGCTGTAGTGCTTCGATTAATTGTTCGTGTCGTGTCATATATTATTTACAATTCAAAATCCTTAATTCTAAATTCATAATTGAACTTGCGAGTGCAAAGATAATACTTTTTTTTAACATACCCAAATCTTTTTGAAAAATATTTTGTATTTTCTTACTACCTATCCTGCAACCCTCTGATAAATAACCACTATCTATACCATCCTATACCATCCTCCACAACCCTATACCATCCTATACCATCCTCCACAACCCTTTTATCCCGAAGATATCCCGAAGATATCCCGAAGATACCCCGAAGATAGTTCATACATAATCAGCGAATAATTCAAATAGATTTAATCTATTTTACCAGAATGCATATGGTTGTGTGAGCTTGCTCAAAGGTGAATCGTTAAATATTTTTAACATTTCCAATTATAACACTATCACATTATAACATACTTGCATGAGCGAAATTACTCCTCATACTGTCCAAACTACCAAAATCATACTTTGCGAAAAATAGCAAAATTTTAAGGGGAAGGGGGCAATAGGGGATAGGGTTATAATATTATAATAATATATAATTTTAATTATATATTATTTATATTATATAGGTGCAAACTGAAAATAGTAGATGTATCATTCGACTCTTTTTTT